>NZ_JBTGVH010000001.1:0-77525 GCF_054343485.1 Mycoplasma sp. 613B
TTTGTTGAAAATGTGTCATTTTTTGCTAAGTATAGAAAAATAGTAAAAATTTAGGTTTTAATTTAATCATTCTTTTTAAAAAGAATAAAAAAATCACCTTCAAAAGGTGAGGTCATTTTTTGAAATGGTGGCTCCGACAGGAATCGAACCAGTGACACACGGAGCTTCAATCCGTTGCTCTACCTACTGAGCTACAGAGCCATGGCGGTCCAGACGGGGATCGAACCCGCGATCTTCTCCGTGACAGGGAGACGTATTAAACCACTTTACCACTGAACCGTTGGTTGCGGAGATAGGACTCGAACCTATGGCCTTCGGGTTATGAGCCCGACGAGCTACCAACTGCTCCACTCCGCTATATAAATGTTGTAAATTGACAACATTGGAATTATTTTTAAGTTATTACCTTATTTAATAATAAATGGCGGGCAATGAGGGATTTGAACCCCCGCGGGCGGTGAAGCCCCTGCTAGTTTTCAAGACTAGTCCCTTCAGCCTCTTGGGTAATTGCCCATGGTGGACCCAACTGGACTCGAACCAGTGACCGACCGGTTATGAGCCGGTTGCTCTAACCAACTGAGCTATAGGTCCAAAATAAACCCGCTGGGTTTCCATATGGTGGCTCCGAAGAGAGTCGAACTCTTGACCTTTCGGGTATGAACCGAACGCTCTAACCAACTGAGCTACAGAGCCATGGTGGAGAGGAAGGGAGTCGAACCCTCTACCTCCTGCGTGCAAGGCAGGCGCTCTAGCCAAGTGAGCTACCCCCCCATGGTGAAGAAGACAGGATTTGAACCTGCGACCACTACGACCCAAACGTAGCGCTCTGCCAAGCTGAGCTACTTCTCCGTTGAAAATTATAACATAAAATACAAAAATCAAAATATTTTTTAATAATTTTTTTTAAATTTATTTTTAAAGGCATATTTATTAAAAAAATAATAAGAAAAGAACACTTATTTTAGTGTTCTTGATTTTATTATATTTCATTTAAATTTATTATTTTATTAAATTTATTTAATTGTTTTGAATCTAAATGATGTGATACGTAAATTAAAGTTTTATTGCTATCTAAAAATTTATCTAAAATTTGCTGTGCTAATTCTTTATTTAAATTAGATAATGATTCATCTAAAATAATAAAATCTTTATTAAAGTAAATCAATCTAGAAAGTGCAAGTCTTTGTTTTTGTCCTAAAGATAAAGATGTAAAACTATCAAAATCACTAGAAAATGCGTTTTGTTCTAATTCTTTATTTAAGTCTACAAATTCTAATGCTTCTTTTATTTTTTGTTCATCATTTTCAAGCAAGGAAACATTTTCAGAAACATTTTTGTCAAAAACAAAATTTTGATTATCTAAGTAAGAAATAGCATTTTTTATACTTTTATCGTTGAATGTTTTTATATCTTGGTTGTTAATAAGAACTTGTCCTTGATAATTATCTAAATCATTTAATAAAACACTAAGCAGTGTTGATTTACCAGAACCAGAAGCACCAATTAATGCGTATTTTTGCCCTTTAGAAAAGGTTTGATTGAAATCTTTAAAAATTACTTTATTATCAAAACTTAAATTTAAATTTTTAATTTCTATTTGCTCTATTGAATCAAGTTTTAACTGATTTTCTTCTTTTTCAAGATTTGTTTCTAAAAGTTTATAAATTTCTTTTGAAGCAACAAATTTTTTAAATTCAGAAATAAAATCTAGAAATTCAGTTTTAGAATTTTCAATAACTTTTTTAAAAATATAAATCATCCCTATACTTACAGAAGAATCGTTTTTAAAATACATAAATACCAAAATAATTATTCCTATTATTTCACCTGCTTCCACAACTAATTGTGAAAGACTATTATTAAAAATATTAAATCTTTCTTTTTTATAAGTTTTTAAATAATAATCTAAAATTTCTTTTTCTATAAAGGAATAAAGCATATTTTCTTTATTAGCATAATATAAAACAGTATATCTATCTATTCAATAAGTAAGTTTAGAAGAGAGTTGATTAAAAGAAATTTGTTTTTGTTCTGTATATATTTTTGCTTTTTTAACTGAAATTAAATTTGGAATAGTACTTAAAGTAAAAATTGCTAAAACTATTAATAAAATTACTCAATTAGTTATTCCAAAAAATAAGAAAATAAATAGTAAATTCACTAATATTGCAGTTAATTGTGCTAAAGGAATGATGGATTGAGATGTAATTGCACTACCATTATTTATAATTGAATTAAAAGCTAAATCTGGACTATATTTTTTCATCCCTTTTGCATTAGTATTTAAAAAATCACTATAAAAGTTTTTAGAAATACTTTTTGCAACATAAAGCAAAAGCTTATTATAAAAAGTAAAGTAAAAATAATTACTTACAAATAAAACCACATTTGCTAAAATTAATATTATTATTAAAATACCAAAAGTTAAAAAAGGATCATTTTTAATAAATGATAAGGTTTTTAAAACACTATCAATTGCATAACCTTCAATAATTGAGAGAACCATTTCTATAACACTTATTAAAATAGAACAAATTAGAAAAACAGAAAAAGTAAATTTCATATTTTTTAATGTTTTATTCATTTTCATCTCCTTTTAGTTCTATAACGTGATCATAAAATTCTGGATTTTTAAGATGATGTGTACAATTTATAAATAGTAAATTGGGATTATTTTTGAAAATATTTTCTAAAATTATTTTTGCATTTTTCTCATCAATATTAGACATTGCTTCATCTAAAATTAATAAATCTGGCTTTTTAAAGAAATATCTTGCAATGTTAATTCTTTGCTTCTCTCCTACTGATAATTCATCATCTTGTTTAAGTTCTCTATTTAAATCTAAATTTTCTAAATTTACTTTTAATAATGCTTGTTGAACTTTTTGCTCTTGATTCTCTTCTCAAAGAGAAATATTATTATAAATAGAATCAAAAAACAATTCTTCTCTATTAGATAAAAATATTAAATTTTCTTTTAAATTATTTATATTAATTTCTCTTAAATCTTTTCCATTTATACGGATATTTCCTTTATAATCATCAATTTGTTTTAATAAAATATTTAACAAAGTAGATTTTCCTGATCCTGATTTTCCTATAAGGGCATATTTTTTACCTTTTTCAAAAGTAAAATTAAAATTTTTGAAAATTTCTTTTTCTTCATAGTTAAAATCAAGAGATTCTACTTCAATTTTATCTATATTTTGTTTTACGATATTTTCTTTAGTAATTTCTTTTGCACCCGTAAATTCTTTAATATATTCTTTGTAAGTTCCAAAATATTGAAGTAACATAATTATTTCTCTAAAATTATGAGCAAATCCCATAAAGAAAGAAGGTATAACAAAAATTGTTCCCACAGGTTCATTTAGATAAAAAATAAAATATCCTGCTATAAAAAGCAATAATATTGATGAAATAATTTGAAAAAAACTATTAATTAGTTCAAGCAAAATTACTTTAGATTTTTTAGTATTTATTTCTTTTATTCAATTATTCAAAATTGAATTAACCAATTGAATAATTTTTTCTTCTTTATTTAAATAATATAAAATTTTAAAACCATTGAAAACTGTCTGTAAAGAAGAAATAAGATTTTCTTGATTTACAATATATTTTTCATTTATCTTACCAGCTAAAATACTTAAAAATAAAGGAATTATAAAGGCTAAAATTAAAACTGCAATTCCTATTAAAGCAAGTTTTCAACTTATAAAAAACATAATGATTAAAACTACAATATTAGTTAAAGTTTTTAAAAAACCTTCTAAGGAATGTTCAAAAACTAAACTAGTAATTTCAGGAATTCTTTCTTTAATTCAAATTAAATATTTTCCTTCTTTATTTTTCTCTATTTCATAATTAGAAATAGAAGAAATTTTTGTAATAGCATCTTTTGTTAATGTTTGATTTATTTTCATATTTAATTTATTTTTTAAAAATAAATAACAAAACGTTGAAATTACAAATAAAGATGATAAAACTGCATTTGCAATAATAAATTTATTATATTCTTCCCAATTTCTTTGTTCTATTGCATCTATTAAATTTACCAAATATAAAACTAATAGAGATGAACTTAATATAGTAAATAAATAAAAAATTGTAAAAAATATGATAATTCATTTATTGCTAAAATATTTTTTCATACAATAATTTCCTTTCTTTTTTTGACAAAAAATTACTTTTTCAAGTAATTATTTATTTTTAAATATAACAATTATTAAAAAATTAATTTACTTGAAAAATGAAAAAATAATTACTAATACTTATAGTAATAATATTTTTAATTTTCTTAATAAAAATATTTCTTTTCATTTTTCCCTCTTTTTGTCTAATTTAATTTTAACACAAAAAGAAAAATTTTTACCAGCTTAACCGATATGTGGTTTTTTTACATAAATCGATTGAATTTCGAGCAAATTTTCTTCTAGTTTAAATAATTTTTGATAATCAAAGAAATTATTTATTACATCTAAATAATCGATTGCTCAGTTTTGATTTCTTTCAACCACTTCTATATCTGAAAGGATTTTTCCTTTTTGAACAAATGCTTTATAAGAAGATTTGCCACGAGCATCAATATATGCAATTTCTTTATTTTTTGTATGTAAAGAAACTAAATTAAAACTAGAAGTTGTGTAAATATTAATGTTACTTAATTGTGCAATGGTACGACAAAAAACTAAAGCTATTCTGCTTCCTGTAAATGTTCCTGGACCTAAATTAATGTAAAAACTATTAATATTTTGTAAGCTAAAATTGTTTCTTTCTAAAAGGTTTTTAAAAACTAAAGGTAATTTTTCTGATTTTTCTTTTAATTCAGTTTCTAAAACATAATTAATAAGTTTATATTGAGAATCAAAAAGAGCCACAACTAAATCATTTAACGTTGTATCTATAAAAATTTTCATTTTAATCCTCCGTATTTATAGTAATTTCATAAATTCTTTCATTGTTTGAAAATTTTATATCAATAGCAATAAAATTTTCATAATCTAAATTTAAATTTTTAGATCATTCGATTATAACTTTTTTATCTTCAAAATAATCTTCAAATTCTTCTAAATCACCTAACAAATTATAAGCATCGATATGTATTAAGTTAGAATATACTTTCATTTTGTTAAAAGTAGGAGAAACTACATTTTCTTTAATACCTAACTTTTTTGCAATTAATTTTGTCAAAGTTGTTTTTCCTGCTCCTAAATCTCCATTTAAATATAAATATTTTCAATTAAATTGAAAAATGTAGTTAACTATATCTTCTAAATTTTCTTCTTTTTTTATAAAAATTATTTTATCTTTCATATTTATATAATTTTATTACATTTTAGTATAATACAATTATGAAAAACAAATTATTTTTTTTAAAAAGTGACTATTTTCTAACTATTTTGGACAATATAGTTGCTACTAGAGAAAATATGAAAGGTATTAAAGACGAACATCAACAAAAAGTTAAAATAACTAAGATAATATATTTTTCAGTGATTTTCTTCTTTTCTATTCTTTCAATTTTCAGTACCACAATTTTAGCACTTTACTTAAATAACAATGATTCTTCAGGAATCAAACATTTAGTAGGGTTTATGGAGGTATTCACATTCTTTTTAATGATATTTGACTATCTTTTATGAGTGTGAAGCGCTCCTGTTAGAAATGTAAAAAAACATAAATATCCAAGAATTTTCTTTGTGTTTTCTGTCTTATCTTTTAATTTAATATTATCAATATTACCTTCATTATATTCTATTGATTTATTAACACCAACAGAACTAAATATTTCTTGAATAACATTATTAAAAAGTTTTAAATTTTTAAGAATGATTAGAATAATTTTATTATTAAATTTATTTTCATCATTTTCTTCATTATTTTCTGTTTTTAAAACACAAAAAACAATTTTAACCAATATTTTTGTTTTTATAATAATTGTTATTTTACTCTTCTCTTTAATTATTTTAGATGCAGAATTAGATTATATTAAAAACAATAAAATATCAGAAGAAGATTTAGGTAGTTATGTAAATACGTTTCCTAAGGCTATTTATTTTACAACTATTACTTTAACAACTATTGGATATGGAGATATAACTCCCCATTCTGATATTGCTAGAAGTTTAGTAGTAATTATGTCAATTATAGGTATAGCTATCTTTGCAATCCCTTCCGGGGTTATTGCAGGAGCATTTTTATCAAAAGTGCAAACTAAAATTGAAAAAAAAGAAAAACATAAAAATACCAAAAATACAGAAAAACAAAACAAAAACGAATCAAATAACCAAAATAGTGATAAATAATTATTTGAACATAAACAAAGAAAAACACAAGTTTAGATAACTTGTGTTTTTAGTAAGCTTTTGCAAAAAGAACATATCTTTTTGAAGGTTTTTGTGAAAACATACATAATCCTTCATCAACTGGTTTTAAATATTTAAATGGAATACATCTAGAAGTAGCACCAGTTTCTTTTTGAATCATTTCTTCTTCTTTTTCATCACCATTAAATGCAGTAATAACAAATTTATTTTTAGCAATTTCTTTTTTGAAATCTTCATAGTTATTTACAACTACTGTATTGTCTTCAAGTCTTTTTTTAGCTCTTTGATACATACTATCTTGAATTTCAATTAATTTGTCTTCAAGATAATCTCTTAAAATAGAAATTTTTACTTTTTCTTTTTGTAATGTATCTCTTCTAACTACTGTAACTACACCTTCTTCAACATCTTTAGGTCCCACTTCCACTCTGATAGGAACTCCTTGAATTTCTGAATTAGCTGCTTTATATCCTGGTTGATTATCGCTTCTATCTACTCTAACTTTTAGTTTTTTAGCTAGTCATTTTTCTAGTTGATTTACTGTTTTTGACACTTGTGGGTTTTTATTTGCAAAAAGTTCGAGAATATCAACTTGAATTGGAGCTATTCTTGGTGGAATTACAATTCCAGAATCATCTCCGTGAGTCATAATTAAAGCACCTAATAATCTTGTAGATAAACCTCAAGATGTTTGATAAGCAAATTCATCTTTATTATCTTTATTTGTAAAAATAATTTTGAAAGCACGTGAAAAATTTTGAGCTAAATAATGGGAAGTTCCTGATTGAAGTGCTTTTCCATCCTTCATCATAGCTTCAATTGTATAAGTAGAACAAGCACCTGCAAATTTTTCTCTTGGTGTTTTTTTACCAACAACTGTAGGAATAGCTAAATATTTTTTTAAAAATCTTTCATAAAGTTTAATCATGTCTCTTGTGAATTTTCTAGCTTCCATAGCATCGGAGTGAACTGTATGTCCTTCTTGTCATAAAAATTCACTAGTTCTTAAAAAAGGATTTGTTGTT
Source organism: Mycoplasma sp. 613B (assembly GCF_054343485.1). Classification (NCBI taxonomy): domain Bacteria; kingdom Bacillati; phylum Mycoplasmatota; class Mollicutes; order Mycoplasmatales; family Mycoplasmataceae; genus Mycoplasma; species Mycoplasma sp. 613B. The sequence goes on from NZ_JBTGVH010000001.1 coordinate 7,352, forward strand.
TTTTCTCATCTCATAACTGAAGTTCATTGGTTATAAATCAAAGGCATATCCTTATAAGATTCAATATTTTTTTTAAACAAATCAGCAAATAAAACTTCACTAGTAGGTCTAATATACAGGTTATTGTGTAATTTTTTATCACCAATATGTGTTACAGTAACAAGTTCAGGAGCAAAACCTGCCACATGCTCTTTTTCTGTATTAATAAAGAAATCAGGAATTAACATTGGTAAATAAACATTTTGAATTCCTTTTTCTTTAAATAATTTATTCATTTCTGTTTGAATATTTTCTCAAATAGCATAAGAATTAGGTTTAAAAATAATAGTTCCTTTTACAGGACCATATTCTATTAATTCTCCGTTTTTTATAACATCCACATATCACTGTGCAAAGTTTTCTTTTCAAGGTGTAATTTTATCAAGCTTTTTCATATGTATAATTTTATATTTTTTTGGTAAAAAACAAAATAAAAAATTGTTTTTTTAATATTATTTTAACTTTTTGAAAAAAGGTATTCATTAAATAAAAAAATCAACCATTATGATTTTGGTTGAATTTTTGTTTTTAAATTATTTACTTTTTGTTTGAGATTTAAAAATATAATTGTAAATTTCTTGATAGTTAGAAACTGGGTGGAAAGTAATATTTTCTTTAACTTCTTCAGCTAAATCAACAATGTTTTTTTCATTATCTTTAGGAATGAAAATAGTTTTAATACCAAATTTATATGCTGCAAGAGTTTTTTCTTTTAAACCACCAATTGCTAATACTTTTCCTCTTAATGTTATCTCTCCAGTCATTCCTATTGTTGGAGAAACAGGTTTTTTAGCTAAAGCAGAAATAATTGCGGTAGTGAAAGTTACACCGGCAGAAGGTCCGTCTTTTGGAACCGCACCTTCAGGAACGTGAATGTGAATTTGATTATTTTCAAAATCAAAATCAATACCAAATTCTTTAGCATTTGCACGAACATAACTAATAGCTATTTCTGCAGATTCTCTCATAACATCTTTTAATTGACCAGTTAATTTAATTTCAGCTTTGGTAGAAGGAACGGTATTAACTTCAATTGATAATGTTGAACCACCATAAGCAGTGTAAGCTAGTCCATTAACTATCCCTATTTGTGGTTTAGTTTCGTTTATATCATCTGAGAATTTTTCAATTCCAAGCATATCTGTTACAACTTTTTTATCAACTATAAAATCTTTGTCTTTGCTAATTTCGTTTTTTAATAGTTTAACGATAATTTTTCTAGTAATTTTATCTAAATTTCTTTTTAAATCCCTTACTCCCGCTTCTCTTGTATAAGATTTAATAATGTATTCAATTGTTTCTAAATCAATATTAAAGTATTTTTTATCTAATTGAGTTTCGCTTAAAACTTTATCTAATAAATGATTTTTAGCAATTTCTTTTTTTTCTAATAAAGTATAGGAAGATAATTCAATAATTTCCATTCTATCTGCAAGAGCTTCGGGAATACCATCAAAGTAATTTGCTGTTGCAATAAAAATAACTTTAGATAAATCATATTCTGTTTCTAAATAATGATCTTGGAAAAATTTATTTTGCTCTGGATCTAAAACTTCTAGCATTGCTGATGCAGGATCTCCTCTAAAATCTGAAGACATTTTATCAATTTCATCTAACAAGATAACCGGGTTAGAAACACCTGCTTTTTTAATTGCATTAATTATTTTTCCTGGCATAGCTCCAACATAAGTTCTTCTATGTCCTCTAATTTCTGATTCATCTCTAACTCCACCAAGAGAAATTTTTATCATTTTTCTCCCAATGGCGTCAGAAATAGATTGAGCAATAGAAGTTTTTCCTGTTCCAGGAGGACCAACTAAAGTTAAAATAGGCATATTATTATTTAATTTATTAGAATGTTTATCAAATAAACTTAAATCTAAAGCAGCATTTTCTGTTGGCAATGGCTTAATAATATTTAATTTTTTCTCATCATTTTTGTTTTTTATGTTTGTTAAAACAGCAAGAAATTCTAAAATTCTTTCTTTAACATCTTTTAAACCAAAGTGTTTTTTTGCTAATTCCTTGGATGCTTGTTCTATGTCTAAATGATCAATTTTTACTTTTCTTCAAGGTAAATTATAAATTAAATCTAAATAATTTTTAGTTACATTGGCTTCAGGAGAGCTAGACAACATTCCTTTTAATTTTCTTGTTTCATTTTTAATTATTTCTCTTACTTCTAAAGGAAATTTATTTTCATCATCTTTTTTAAATAGTTCTTTTTCATTTTTTTCTTCTTGTGAATCTTCATCACCCAATGTTTGACGAATTGCTCTCATTTTTTCTCTTAAAATAAATTCTTTTTGTTGTTTATCAAGAGTTTTTTTCATTTTATTTTCTATTTCATTAACAATTGCTCTTTCTTGAATCAAACTATTAATAAAATCTGCCATTGCTGCTAATCTTTGTAAATTATCTGTTGCAAAAATTAAACGTTTTTTATATTCTTTTGGTAAATCTACTTCTTCAGCAATTGCTAAAAGTGGAAAAATAATTTCATTTTCATCCATTAAATTTTTTAATGAAAAAAGTGGTTCAAAAAATTCTTTAATTGGTTTTAAAAAGGAATGATTTGAAAATTCTTCTTCCATTTTTCTAATACCAGCTTTTACAGCGCCAAGACTAGAAGAATTAAATTTTATAAATTCTGCATCAACATCTTGACCGATGATTCTACTAAAACTTTTATCTACTGGAGAAAAAGAATTAATTTTAACCTTTTGAGCTGTTGGCAACATATTTAATTCAACAAAAGTTTTCATCTCTCTTTTTATATCAATTATTCTTCAAACTATACCAACTTTTTCTTCATCAGGAATTACTTCCATATTCATTGTAGAGTCGATTCATAAATCAAAATGAGAAATAACTACAGGAAAACCTTCACTTAAATCGTTATTTTCCCCGTATTTTTCCCTTTCTTTTCATAAAAATTTAAATTCTTGTTCATCTAGTCTAATTACTTTTTTAGTAAAAAGAAAGACTTCATCGAAATTTAATAATAACATTTTGTTTTTTGTTTTATTTTGCATATCTCCCCTTTGCTTAATTTAATTATTTAATTATACAATAAATAAAATTATATAATAAAAATTAGCACTCTCCAATAAAAAGTGCTAATTTTTTTAAAATCTATTTTAATCTTTTCATTTTAATGAATTAAGTGCTGCTTTTAGTGCTGCAACTTTTTTATCATCAGAAAGTCCATAATATCCTTCTGCAAGTCCTTCTTCAAATCCACCATATGAAGCATTACCACCAATTAGAACATATCCTTCTGCTCAAGTTTCATTTTCGTGAGTTACTTGACCATCTGTGCCTTTTGTATATTTGATTCCTTTTGTATTAACATCAAAGTTACCAAATAATTTTTTTGTTGTTTCTAATACTGTTTTTCTATCTGTATTAGATTTTTTAGCTGATGCTATGTCGTTGAAATCATCAAAGTTATCTCCAACTCTCATAACAACTTTAAAGGAAACAGCAGTTGCTCCTGATTGTTCAGCACTTAAGTCAAATTTTTTATCAGAACTTACTAAATTCATTCTTGCTTCTTTAGCAGATTTTACCCTTTTTCCATTAGCATCTTTTTGAATGTGATCTCATGGTTTGTCTTTGGTTAAATCAACTCCTTGCATTCATCAAATTCATTTTGGCATGTATTTTGCTTCTAATCCTTCAGCTACTAAATTTGCTTTTGTAGGTTCTAGTTGATTTTCTTGTTCTCTATTTGAGTTGAACATAACAACTCCACCTTTTGATCATACGTGTTTAATAAATTCAATAGCTCCTGCTATTTTTTTAGCTTTTTTATCTTGAACAAATTGATTTCATGAATCTGCATTAAATGTTTGTTTATGTAACACTAAGTAATTTTGGTAAGCATAGTTATTTAAAACTGTTTCATCTAAATCCATAAATACAACTGGAATAGATTTTCCTTCTGTTGTATTTGTAACAGTTACATGTTCTCCATTTGTTTTTACTTTATCAAGTTCAAAAACACTTGTTTGTCCTTCTACTAAAGTATCAAATTGTTTCATTGCTGATTGGTATAAAGTGTATGCCATAGCATCTTTTTCTGCTGAAACTGAATTTCAAACATTAGCTAATCATCTTTGATTATCTAAAATGTTTTTATCTTCTGAATTTTGGTTAGTTGAAGTTTGATTTGTTGTTTTTTCACCACAAGAAACAACAGTTGCAAAAGCGATTGCTGGTGTTAACACTAGACTTGATTTAATTAAAATATTCTTTAATTTCATTTTTCTCCTTAAAAATATTAATTTTTGATTACATATAAAATTATAGAAAAATATGAATAATTTTTATCAAATAAAATCAAAAAGTTGCATTTTTTATGAATTTTTATAGAAAAATTCATTTTATGCCCTTTTAGTTAATTAAATTTTGGACCCACTTCAATAAAAAAACATCATATTTTGTTTTTTAAATATGATGTTTTTGTTTTCTGTGATTTTTATAATAAGTTTCTAAAAATACAATAATTCCAAAGGTTAATATTGAAGAAAGAAGGTAATTAGCTAAATTAAATGGAATAAAGATAATTAAAGAATCTGTAAAATATTTAGTTAAATATTGTTTATAACTCATTGGTATACCATATAAATAAAAATATGGTCAATTAAAAACAAAAATATTTAGTGTGGTAATTACAATAGTTGTAACTATAATAGATAAAACTAAAGATAAAATAATAAACCAGTTTTTATTTTTAATTATTTTTTCAAAAAGTTTTTTAAACAAGAAAAAACTAAATATAAAGATTAAGTTTGCTACCAATAAAATAAAATGTCCCAAATAACCCGTTGCATCTATATTTAATTGAATTACTGGTCCTAAAAGAAATCTTATTCATAAAGCAATTAAAGTGTATCTATAACGCAAAAAGAATGCAATTGGAAATATAAAGATAATTGATAAGTCAATTTTTAAACCAAAATCCCCAAGTGGTCACGCTATATATTTACTTACAAAAAGAGCTATTAAAGATAAACAAAGAAAAATAGCTGTAAATACAATTGAAAACACAACTCTTTCTTTAGAGTAAGAAAAGTTTTTATGCATTTAATAAATAACTTAATCCAATAAGTGCTGAATTGTCCTTTAATTTATCAAATTTAAACTTAACTTGTTTAAATTGTTGTTTATCACAAAGTGTTTTTGCCATTTTAATAGCTTCTTTTACAAAGAAACTGTTTTTGTGAGTTACTGAACCTCCAAAAACAATTAAATTTGGAGCTAAAATCCCTATAAATGTAGCAATAGTTTTAGCTAAAGTTATAACAGATTCATTATAAATTATTTCAAAAGTTTCATCTTTGTTATAATTTTCTAAAACCTCTTTTGCTTCTACTTTTTTATCTTTTAATTGGCTAGCTCTTAGTGCAAATCCTGTTCCTGAAACAAATAGTTCTGCAGCATATTTAGATAAGTGAAACGTGCTAAAAAGCGGTTCACCAAGAGGGATTCTAGCAATTTCTTGTCCTAAATGATTTACTCCAGTATAAATTTGGTTGTTAATAACTAATCCTGCACCAAATCCTGTAGAAATGGTAAAAAATTGAGTTATATCTTCTTTATTTTGATTATAAAAATGATGGTTAGCTAAAGCCATAGCATTAGCGTCATTTTCAAAAACAATTTTTTCTAATTTAGTGTTATTTAAAAGATATTTTTTAACATTTAAATTTTTTCAACCTTTTAAATTAGGGGTGTTAAAGATGATACCATCTTTGTAGTTAGCAGGCCCTGGAATGCAAACTGCTAATTTATTAATTTCATATCTATTGATGAGTTTAACTATTTTATCAAGTGTTTCTTGTCAGTTAGTTGTGTTGGTTTGAAATTTAATTTTTTTTGTAATTTTGTGTTCTTTTATTAAAGCAAAACGAACATTAGTTCCGCCAATATCAACTGTTGCAAATTTATTCATTATTTTGTACCGAAAATCCTATCTCCTGCATCTCCAAGACCGGGTAATATATATTTTTTATCATTTAATTTTTCGTCTTTTGCTGCTAAAAAGATTTTAACATCTGGATGTTTGGAAGAAACGTGATCAATTCCTTCTTGAACACCGACAAGACAAACTAAATTTATATTTTTAAATCCATCAGCCTTTAATCTACTAATAGAATCTACTGCTGATGTTCCAGTGGCAAGCATTGGATCTACCACTAAAATTAAAGAATCTTTAGAAACATTAGGTATTTTATAAAAGTATTCATGAACTTCAAAAGTTTTTTCATCTCTATAAACTCCAATATGTCCAACTCTTGATGTTGGAACAAGTGATAAAATTCCTTCTACCATCCCAAGACCAGCTCTTAAAATTGGTACTATGACAATTTCTTGTTCCATTTTTTGTCCAATAGTTTCCACTCCCACTGCTGTTTTAACTTTACAATCGACAGTTTTATAATCTCTTAAAATTTCATACACCATTAATGTTGAAATTTCTTTTAGTAATTCCCTAAATAAATGGTGTGTTGTGTTTTCATCTCTCATTATTGTTAATTTTGTAGTGATTAGGGGGTGATTTAAAACTTTTACCATTTATATTTCTCCTTTATTTTTCTGTATATTTGATTTTTTAATAGTTATTATTTTTATCTAAAGCTATTCCTTGCATAATTTGAACACCTGATGATGTTCCAAATCTTGTAGCACCAAGATCATACATTTTTTTCAAGTCTTCTAAACTTTTTACTCCACCGGCTGCTTTGATTTCAATTTTGTCTCCTACAACTTCTTTCATAATTTTAATATCTTCTTCTGAAGCACCTCTATATGAAAAACCTGTTGAAGTTTTAACAAATTCTGCTCCGGAAGCTAAAACTATTTCTGTTGCTTTTTTGATTTCCTCCTTAGTTAATAAAGCTGTTTCTACAATAACTTTTAAAATTTTAGAACCGATTTCTTTTTTAACTGCTTTAATATCATTTAAAACAAATTCGTATTGTTCATCTTTTAATTTTCCAATATTAATAACCATATCAATTTCATCAGCTCCGTGGTTAACAGCGAGTTTTGCTTCTTGTGCTTTTGCTTGTGTAATCATTGCACCTAAAGGGAAACCAACCACTGCTGTGATTCCTACTTCAGAATTTTCTAATTTTTCTTTTACATATTTTACTCATGATGAGTTTACACAAACTGTTTTAAAACCGTATTCTTTTGCTTCAGCAACAAGTTTATTAATTTCTTTTGTTGTTCCTTCTGGTTTTAAATAAGTGTGATCAATTAATTTTGCTCAATTCATTTTTACTCCATTTTTTCTAAAATTATTTTATTTTCTACTGTTTGAGAATTTATTTTATATGAATCTTTTAATTCTTGAACTAATTCTTCATTTATTGGATTTGAAGAATATAGTGTGAATAAAAGATCGTTTTTATTAACTTTGTCATTTGTTTTTTTGTTAATTTGTATTCCTGCTTCAAAATCGATTGAATCTTCTTTTGTTTCCCTTCCTGCACCAAGTTTTGAAGCAACGATACCAAAATCTAATGCGGAAGTGATTTCCATATATCCATCTTTTTGGGCAAATACTTCTAATTTGTATTTTGGATTTCAAAAATCAGCAGCTTTCAATTTATCAACATCTCCGCCTTGGAATTTTACAAATTCATAAAATTTATCAAGTGCTTTACCGTTGTGAACTACTTCTTCAATCATTTTTAAAGCTTCTTGTTCATCGTTTGTAACTTTTGCTTGTTTTAGAATTGTAGAACAAGCAGAATAACATAGCTCAACAAAATCTTTTGGTCCATTACCTTTTAAAGTTTCAATAGCTTCTAAAACTTCATTTTTATTTCCAATAGCTTTTCCCATTGGTCTAGACATATTGGTTATTTCTACTCTAACATCTCTATTAAGTTGTTTTCCTATAGTAATCATTTGTTCGGATAATTTTTTTGCTTCTTCTAAATTACTCATAAAAGCACCATTTCCACATTTTACATCTAAAAGAATTGCATCTGAACCAGTTGCTAGTTTTTTAGACATAATTGAAGATGCAATAAGTGGAATTGATGATACATTTCCCGTAACATCTCTTAAAGCATAAAGTTTTTTATCAGCAGGAACTAAGTCATTGCTCTGTCCTATAACTGCAATTTTGATTTTATTTACTTGATTGATAAATTGTTCTTCAGTTAACTCAACTCCAAAACCTGGAATTGATTCTAACTTATCAATAGTTCCACCTGTATGTCCAAGTCCACGACCTGACATTTTAGCAACCGGAACACCTAAAGCTGCTATAATTGGACCTACTACTAAAGTTGTTTTATCACCAACACCACCAGTTGAATGCTTATCAACTTTTATTCCGTGAATTGAAGATAAATCAATTATTTTTCCTGATTTCATCATTTCTAAAGTAAATTTACCAATTTCTTTAGGTGTCATTCCTTTAAATAAAATTGTTGTTAGAAAGGAAGACATTTGATAATCTTTAATTTCTCCACTTACATAATTATGAATAATAAATTCAATTTCTTTATCTGTAAGTTCAAAACCTTCTCTTTTTTTTATTATTAAATCAACTATTCTCATTTTTTTCTCACTTTTCTTTTTTTAAAATAGACCAACCTAAAAGTTAGTCTATTTTTGTTTTATGCAAGTTCTAAAGCAATTTCCATCATTTGTAAAAATTTAGTTTCACGTTCTTCTGATGAAGTTTCTTCTTTTGTAATTAAATTATCTGAAATGGTTAATAAACAAGCAGCTTCTTTATTTAATTTTTTAGCATTTGCAAATAAAGCAAATGATTCCATTTCAACAGCAACTGCTTTTGTTAATTCAATTGTCTTATTTAATGGTCTAGAAGAGTAGAAAACATCAGATGAGTGAACTCTTCCTACATGTAAATTAATTCCTAATTTTAAAGCATTTTCTAATAATTGTGCATTTAATTTTTTAGATGGTTCTAATAAATGTGTATTTTCTCCAAGCACAAGTTGTGAAAATGCGTGTGAATCTGAATAAGCACTATCAGCTAATAAAACATCGTATAATTTTAAATCTGCTGTATAAGCTCCTGCAGAACCTATTCTTACAATTCTATCTACATCATAAAATTTAAATAATTCATATGAGTAAATTCCAATTGATGGGACTCCCATTCCTGATGCAGCGATTGTAATTGGTTTTCCTTTGTATAATCCAGTGTACATAAACATATTTCTAACTGTATTTACAAGTTCAACATTTGTTAAAAATTTTTCAGCAATAAATTTTGCTCTTAATGGATCTCCAGGCATTAAAACTGTTTTAGCAATTTTCCCTGGTTTTGCATTAATATGTGGGGTCATTTTTTCTCCTTAATTTAACTAATTTATTATTACTATTATACAATAAAGTTATCTAAAAGTTTTTAAATTTATCTAAAAAGAAATATAAAATAAATAAAAAACTTCTTGGGAAAAAGAAGTTTAATTTATATTATTTTTTTAGAATTTTTGTCATTTCTTTCACATATAAAAATCCAGAAAATAAAGAGAAAATAAGTGCTATAAAAAGCGGGATATTTACAACTCAGTAGATTCAAACTCAGTTTGTATTATTAATAAAAAATGGTGTTATTCAGAAAAGGAAAGGAATAGCAAAGCTTTGAATAAAGGTTTTTCATTTTCCTCAAATAGAAGCACTAATATTTAAATTATTTTTTGCTGCTAAATTTCTACATCCATCCACAACAATATCTCTAACAATGAAAACAATTACTACTCAAATTTCTGTAAAATTAAATAGTCCTAAAAATATTAATGCAGTTGTTGTGATAACTTTATCTGCAATTGGATCAAATAGTTTTCCAAAATTGCTAACTACATTTCATTTTCTTGCTAAATATCCGTCTAAAAAGTCTGTAAACATTGCAAGCAAGAAGATGATAACAGAAACTGCTAAAAGATGAAAATTAATAAAACTATCTTTAAAGGCATATTTATAATGTGCATTATTGTAATAAATGACTAAAAGAATAACAAAAGGAATTCATAAAATCATTCTAAAAATAGTTAAATAATTGGGAATATTTTTCTTTTTAGACATTTGATAAAACCTCTTGCTTAAATTGTTCTTTTTTAGATAAATATTCTTCTGAATTTTTTTCTAAAAAGATTTTTTCCATATCTTTAAAATATTTTATTTCTTCTTGATTTTTTTTAGATCATAAATTTGATTTATTTTCAATTAAATTTAAAATATTTTGATGAATTGTAGTATCTCTTTCCAATTTATTATGAATAAAAATTTTTTTATATTTTTTTTCATGAGTGATTTCTTTTAATTGTTTTTCTGCAAAACTACGAATGTCCTTCATTTTTTTATCACCAACAGAAACTACAAATTTTTTTAAAAAGTCATCGTTAATTTCCATTATTGCATTCACTTTATATACAGATGCTTCAATTACTTCTTGCTCTATTTTATTTAATTCTGCTTTTTCTTTTTTGATTTTTTTTCTTTTGATTCTTTCTGAAATTATTTGAAATAAAAGAACTCCGATAATTAAAGCTAGTAAAACCCCAGCAATAACTCATATTGTTACTTGATCCATATTATTTTCTCCTTATATAAATTATATTAAATTAATAAGAATATTAAAATAGTTATACCAAAAAAGATAAAAGTTGAAGTTGCATCTGTTAAAGTTGCTAAAATAGGTGCAGACATAACAGCTGGATCTTTACCCATTCTTGCTGCTAATAAAGGTATTACAGAACCTAAAATTTTTGAAAAGATAATTACCAAAAACATTGATACAGAAGCTGCTGCTGAAATTATTAAAATATAGGCATATTTAGGTAATTTAGTAACAATTCCTTCACTGGATGTAATAAATTCTGTATTAAAAATATCTTTTGTTATCATAAAATAAATTACTAATCTTGAAAAATTTACTAGCATTAATATTAATCCAATAATTGCTCCAACATTAACTTCTTTGAAAAATACCTTTTTTAAATATCCTCTTTTTTCTATTTCCCCTAAAGAAAGGGCTCTTGTTATGGTAGTTGCTGATTGCGAACCAGCATTTCCAGCTGAACCCGAAATTACAGGAATTATCGAAACAATTGTTGAAATAAATATCCCTAGTCCTAAAGCTTTTAAACTTGAACTATTTTCAAGTGAATCGGTAAAAAGTTGAATAACAACTTGTGATAAAGTAGAACCTAACATCAAAATTATTAATCAAAATATTCTTGATTTTACAATGGTTAATACTTTAGTTTTTAAGTATTCTTCTTCAACTACCTTCGAACTAATTCCTGCCATTTTATAAATATCTTCTGTAGCTTCTTCTTGAAAAATATCAATAATATCATCTGAAGTCACCATTCCAACAAGCTTATTAGATGAATTCATTACCGGAATTACTGACATATCGTGTTCAGCAAAGATATTAGCAACTTCTTCTTTTGAGTCTGTTGTATAAACATTAGGAACTGCAAACATAATATCTTTAAGTTGGTAAGATACTTTTGAAAAAACGATATCTTCTAAAGTTAAAGCACCAACTAATTTTTTATTTTTATTAACAATGTAGTAATAATGAGTTAACTCTACTTCATCTTTTTTATTTCTAATATATTCTAAAGCTTGTCCTGCGGTTCAATTTTCTTTTAAAGTTATAATGTCTACAGACATCACCGAACCAATTTGATCTTCATTATATCTTAAGATTCTGTTTAATGCTTTTCTTGTTTCTGGATCGATGTTTTTTAATATTTTTTGTGCTAAATTTTGTGGAATTTCTTCAATTAAATCTGCAATTTCATCTGTATAAAGTTCATCAACAATTTGATTAAGCATATCTTGAGAAAAATTATGAATCAAATTTTCTTGTATTTCAATTGGCAAATAAGAAAAAACATCTCCTGCTACTTCTGTATTTAACATTCTAAAGAAAATTATTCTATGAATATCATTTAATTTTTCTACCTCATCGGCGATTGTTACAATAGGAGTATTTTTCGAATATTCCCTAATCCAAGAAATATCTTTTTTTTCAATAGCATTTTCAATAGGTGTCATATTCTGCCCTCCTTTGTTTCTTAATTTTTAAGTTTTGTTTCTAAAATTTTTCTAAAATCATCTATTAAAACGTATTCAAATTTACCATTTTTTGCAATGGTAATTCCTCCTGTTTCTTCTGAAACAACAATAGTTGTTGAATCTGATTGTTCACTAATTCCCATTGCCGCTCTATGTCTAGAACCAAATTTATTATTAATTGATTTAGATGTTATTTTGTAATAGGTGGAAGCATAAATCATTTTATTTCCACGAATTATCACTGCTCCATCATGAAGTGGAGAGTTTTTATTAAATATAGAAAGTAAAAGTGAAGAAGAAATATTGGAATCAATTTTTATTCCATCTGTTCTTAAATTTTCAATATTATCGTGATTTTCTATAGTTATTATTGCTCCTGTTTTAGTTCTTGAAAGTTCATCAACTGCGTTTTTTAATTCTATTATTACTCTATTTTTATTAGAATCAGCTAATTCTCTGAATTTTGATTTTTTACTTTTTATATCTTTAATTAAAATTAATATTTCTTTTATTCCTATTGATAGAAATATTATAAAGACAAGTATAAAAGTAAGTATAACTAATGCTAACATTATTATTCTTTTTAAAAAAACGTATCTTAATAAATTTGATACGTTTTAATTTTTATTATTAAACTGCCAAGAAGAAAATTAATAATGATACTAATAAAAGTAATAGTAATATTCAGAAAATAAATCATAGAACATAGTTTGTTCTAGTTCAGATACTTTCTTTAGTTTGTTGTACGTTTTGAGTACCTGTATTAATATCTAAACTAGAAATTTCAACAACTTCAACATCAATTGCTTCTTTTGTAGATTTTTTAACTAAAACATATTCTTCATCTACATTTATTTTTTCATTAGTGTGGTAAACTAAAACCTTACCTGAAACAACTAAAGATTCAGAATTTTCATTTATTATTAGTTGTGGATTTTCTTTATTAGATACAACAGATGAAGTTTTTGGAGAAGAAATAATTGTTTGTTCTTCTTTTTCAATAGTTGAATATTTATTTAATTCAGCATTTCATTTAGCGATTTCTTGTTCTATATTATAACATTCTTGACATCCTTCTTTTGATTCCAAGTTTGTTACATGGTGAATATCTGATTTTTTGAATAAGATTTCGCATCCTGAACATTTTTCTTCTAATTCTACTTGATTTGCTTTTGCACAAGCTTCACAATCTGAAGAAATTTCTACTTTATTTTTTTCTTCTAAAGTTACAAAATCTTTTGATTTTTCTTCATTTTCAGCTAAAACTTGAGTTGAAGGTGATACGTTTGATTTAACAAATGAATCACAAATATTACATCCATTTATTAAATTTTGATTTTCAATTTCAAGTAATCTTAAACATTCATCACAATCTATATGTGACAATTCAACTTCTTTGTTTGTAGATGAAATAATTTCTTTATTATCATTTGCACTATAGTCACATTCTGAACAAGTTTGTTCATTTTCTTGTAGTTGACAACCTTTGCATTCTTCTTTTTCAATTTCTACATTATTTTCACATACTTCACATGAATTAGAGTTTGGTAAATCAGATGATATTTCTACAGCAGAAACAACTTTAGATGTATTTTCCTCTAAATCACATTCTTTACATTCATAACAGTCAGAACCAACTTCTGCTTCTAATTTGCATTCTAAACATTCTTCTTCAACAACAATATTTTCTTTTGTTTCTAAAATTGGAGTTTTTTCTTCTTCCAATTCGCAATTACATTTATTGTCATCTTCTTCTTCAAATTCAGAGCATTCTTTACATTCTGAACAATCTAAAGTTTCATCTTTTAATTCAACCACTTTGTTTGAATCTTCGATAGAAGAGGCAATTGCACACATTTCGCAATTACAATTTCCTTCTGCAACATTTGAAGAAGAATGAGAAACAACTTTCACTTCTTCTTTTTTAACTTCTTCAACTTTATTTCAAGTCTCTACACTTGCATCTAGTTTTTTGCACTCTTCACAATCATCAGAAACGTTTCATTCAACTTCTACTTCTTTTTTCTTAGGTTCAAAATGAACAATTTCAACTTCAACTTCTGAATCTTCTTCTTCACCAATTCTTGTTTTTATTGAACTAACAAAAATTCCGTTTTCTCTTAGTCACATTGTTGCATTTAATTTTAATGATTTGAAATAATTAATAGTTTCTTCTAAACTGTTAAAAACTAAATGATCTGGTTGTTTAGCTGCTTTAAATTGAAATTCAACTGTTTTTGTATTATGGTTTTCTACTTTAGAACAATAAAATTTTCTAATCATATTTCCTCTTTTTTAAAATTTTGTTTTCTATATTACTTTTAAAATTTTTATTTTGAATAAAAACTTTTAAATTTATTTTTATTTTTTAATATATAAAAATTTTACATTATTTTTTGAAAAAAGAAAGAAAATAAACACATTTTATAAAGAAAAAAACACAAAAAATGGTCTTTCTTAGTAATTGAGAACAAATTTACTGTTCTCTTTTATTTTTTCTTTTGGTTTTTTAACTCTTATTCTATATTTTCCAGAATAAGGAATTTTCAGTGAAATTTTCTCAACATTAGCTTTTTTGCTTGTTGAACTACCTATTTCTATTCAACCACCATCGTAAAAATCTAAAAATAAATCTAAGTCATTTTTAGAATAAAAAGTTTTTTTGTACTCTTTTCTTAAATATTCACTAGTTATATCACCAAATACAGGATTAGGTTGTCAGCTTGCTGCCACTTGACTCATTTTAAGTTCTAAATATTTTTGATATTTTTCTTTATCTCGCACTCCTTCTTGATCATATCAAAAAATAGTTAAATTTAAGTCTTGTTCCTTTAAAAAAGAGAATTCCTGTAAATATGCTATTTCATTTTCTTTTGATGTGTTCTCAATTTTAATAAGTTTAGACTTTTGATAGTTTTTAATGGACTTTTCAAAATCAAAAACTCCACTACCTATTTTAAGTCAAAAATTATTAAAATATTTTTCATTAAAATTTAAATTATTTTTAGCAGAAGAAAGCAAAGAATTAATTGCTAAAAGAGTTTTTTCTTTTAAATTTTTTCTTGTATCTTCAATAATCATTCTTGAAAATGTAGCTATTATTATTGCTGTTGCTAAATAAGCATCTTCCATACTACCTTCTTCAGTATTTGAAATTCAAGCAGTTGTTGCTACAATGCTTGCAGAAATTTTGCCATTTTTTGTTTTTTTATTTTCATACTGATTTTCTTTTTTTAAAGAATTAAAATCAACAATATTTCCTTTTAAACGAGTTCCTATATTTCCTACCAAAATAGAATTAAAACTATCTAAAAAAATATTATTTTCTTTATAAATTGCAGGAAAAAAATTACCTATATAATTAATATCTGAAAATTTTTCAAGAAATTTTAAAGCTTCTTCATTTTTTTCATCATTTTTATCAACCTGATCATAAAAATGAAAAATTCCTTTATTTTTTTCTGTATTAATCTTATTAAGAATGGTTTTATAATCATCTTCATTATTAAAATAATAAATATTGACTTTTGTTTTAGGGCTAATTTCACTTATAACTTGAATTAAAAATTTGTTTTTTTGACTAAATTTTTCTTTTTCTTGATTCTTTATTAAAAATGCTATATTTTGTGAATCTAAGTCAAAGTCTTTTTTAAAAGTTTCAATATAATTAATGTTACTGAATAACTTTTCTTTGTTTAATATAGAAATTTTATCTTTATTTTCATATTTTTGCACACCTGCTGAAAAACTGAAAAAAGGTAATAAAAAACAAATAAGTAAAAACATAATAATTCTAACAATTCTTTTTTTCATTCTATTTAATATTTCTTTTTTTGTGAAAAAATTTTAAAAAAATAAAAAAATAGGAAATTTTCTTTATTTTTCCTATTAATTTAAATTATTTTTTTATAATCAGTGATTCTTCAGTCATATATTTGGATTTTTGTATACCCATATAATCTAAAACTGTTGGTGCGATATTTGCTAATTTTCCATCTTTTAATTTTAAAGTTTTATCTGTTGTAATTAACATTACAGGTTGAGAAGTATGTTTTGTTGCTGGTTTACCATTTTCATCTTCTGTAATTTCGGCATTTCCATGATCTGCTGTTATAAATTGAATTGCATTGTTTTCTTCAACTCATTTTTTAATTCTTCCAAGTTGCTCATCTAAAATTTCGACTGCTTTTATTGCTGATTTTAAATTCCCTGTATGTCCAACCATATCTGGGTTAGCAAAATTCATAATCACAAGGTCAAATTCTTTTGCTCTTTCTAATAATTTATCAGTAATTTCTTTTGCAGACATTTGTGGAGCATCAGCATAAGATTCAACTTTTAAAGAAGGAACCATTATTCTTTCACTGTTTTTGTATTCTACATCATTACCACCATCCATAAAGAATGTTACATGAGCATATTTTTGAGTTTCTGCAAGTCTTAATTGTTTTAAACCTGCTTGTTCTATAACTTTTCCAATTGGTTCTTTTACTTCAGTTTCTTCAAATGCAATATTTGTTTCAATTCCTTCGTATTTCATCATTGAAACAAAATTATGTACATGAACTTGTTTTTCTGGCATAAAATCATAAAGATTAGTTCTTAAAATCAAATGACTTAATTGTCTTGCTCTATCTGGTCTAAAGTTAAAGAATATTACAGAGTTTTTATTTCTTAAAAAGTCATTTTTTTCAACTTCATAATTTACTGCTGGAACTAAAAATTCATCATAAATTCCTTTTTCATATTGTTGTTTTACATAATCAGTTACATCAGTAAATTTTTCATTAGAAAACCCTAAAATTGCATCATAAGCTTTCTCAACTCTTTCAAAAACTTTATCTCTATCCATTGCATAAAATCTTCCGGAAATAGAAGCTATTTTATAATCTGGATATTTAGAAAGTATTGCATTTAATTTTTCAAGTGATGTTAATATGGATTGTGGAGCAACGTCTCTTCCATCTCCAAATAAGTGAATAGAAACTTTTTTAACTCCATTTTCATGAGCTGCTTCCACTAATTCAAATAAATGATTTTCTAATGAATGCACTCCCCCTGGAGATAAAAGACCCATAATTTGTAAGGCTGTATTTGTTTTTTTTGAATTTTCAAAAGCACTTAAAAATTTTGGATTTTTCTTAAATTCTCCATCTTCTAAAGCTTTATTTATAAGGGATAATCCTGTATAAACAACAAAACCAGCCCCTATATTTAAATGTCCTACTTCACTATTACCCATTTGTCCTTTTGGCAATCCTACAAAATCTTCAGATGCTTGAATTATAGAATGAGGATAATTTTTAAAATATTCATCAAATGTAGGTGTTTTTGCTAATGCAAACGCATTTCCTTGTTTTTCTTCTCTTAAACCTAATCCATCAATAACTGTTAAAATAACTGGTTTTTTCATTTTTTCTCCTTATTTTTTAATTAAATTTTACCATTTTTATATTTTTTTAAATTCTTTTAAGTTTTATTTTATTTTACCACTGTTTGCAAGAGTAATTTGAGTTTAAAATTTAATACATTTTTTCGTTTCACTCATTATTAAACTTTTTAACCAAATATATTCATTTGTCTAAATTATTTTTTTTGATTTTAAAATATTTAATAATTAATTTTTTACTTATATTAACGTATAAATATAAAGAAGCTAAATCAAACATTAAATAATTTAGTCTAGTTCATTCAAAATCAATAAAATAAATATCGTTTTTTTTGTCTATTATAATATTTTTCTTCCTTAAATCTCCGTGAGAAAGTGTCATTTTTTCATTTTTGTATCCATTTAATAATTTAGTAATTTTCTTATCATTATGATTTCAAGTTTCCCAATTAAAAACTTCTATATCTTTTGCTTTTAAAGACGAAAAATAATACAAATGTTCTAGAATTTTTCTTTGTTTTTTCTTTGTTAAAAAAATTTTTTCTAAATTTTCTCCTGAAATTCAAAATTTTATATAGTTACCTTCTTTGTAATAAACAAAATTATTTTTTTGTGTTTGTAAAAAGAAATTTTCTTCATTTTTTGAATTAACAATATTGTTTTTTTTAACTCTTATTTGTACTTTTTTATTTTCAAAATATCCAATATAAGTTTTATTATGATTTCCTTCATAAAAAAAAGAAATTTTTTTTAATTTTTTATTAATTTCTAATGGAAACTCTTTTAATTTCATATAAAAATTATATAATTAAAAAATGAAAATAAAGATAAATAATGGGTATACAAATATTTCATATAAAGAAAATGACACTTTTCTTCAAGAAAAAAAATATAACGAATTTAATCACAAAATAAATTATGAAAACTTAAGTGTTTTTGATTTTGTTCCTAAACTTTTAGAAAATTCAGATTCTTTATTAAAATATGAGTGAATTGATGGAAAAAATATAGAAATTACAAATGAAAATTTAATAAACATTGCTAATTTAATCAAAAAAATACATACTTCCAAAGTAGAAATGCCTAATTCAAATCATGCGGCAAGAATTAAAAAATATAGAGAAATATTAAAAAATAAAAACATTAATATTCCAATAATTAACGAATATTATAAAAAGATTAATTTAATTTTGAGAAATATGAAAAAAGATACTCCTCTTCATAATGATTTGTGAGCAAATAATATTATAATTGACCCAAATAATAAAATTTGAATCATAGATTGAGAATATGCTTCAAAAGGTGATAAACATTTTGATTTAGCTTATTTTATTGAATCATCAAGATTAAGTGATGAACAGGAAACTATTTTTTTAAATGCCTATGATTCTTATGACTACGAATTTGTTTTACAACACAGAATTTTAGTTCTTTATTTAATTATTTTATGAGTAAATGCTCAAGAAATAAAACCTTTTGATGACAAAGAATTTATAGACAAAATTAAAGTTGTATCAAAAACTTTAGAAGAAAGACAAAGAGAATGAAAAAGAACAAAATAACAAATTGTTCTTTTATTTTTCTTTTAAAATTTTATCTCACTTTCTTGGAAAACCAATTGGAGTAGAGTGTAGTTTGTAAAAATTAATAGTAAAATTTTGTTTGTCTTCAAAAATTTTTAATTCATTTACATTAATTTCTTCATTAAATTTTTGAGTTAAATTCACAGAACTTTGAACTTCTTCTTGTGCTTTAGGACCTTTTAAAAAACTAAAAAATGAACCTTTTTTACCTAAATGATGAGTTATTTCAAATATTTTTTTAAAGTCCATAACTGCTCTTGCACAAACAAAATCAAAAACTTCTTTTTCTTTAGATTCTTCTGCTCTTAATGGAAAAATTTCCATATTTAAATTTAATTCTTCTTTTACTATATTCAAAAAATTTACTCTCTTTTTTAAAGGTTCATAAATAGTTAATTTAATATTAGGTTTAGTTATTAAAAATGGAACTGAAGGAAATCCTGCACCTGCACCAACATCAAGAAAATGATTTTGTTCTGCAGTTATTTTATTGGCAAAACTTTCTTCCATAAAAAGAAGCGATTCATAAATTCCTTCTTTTCAAAGAACATCTCCGCTAAATCCTGTTAAATTCATAACCTTGTTTTTCTCTTCTATTAAATTTACATATTGTTCTAATATTTTAAAATTGTCTTCATTATTTACAAAAATACGGGTTTTTTCTTTATAGAAGTTCATTTTTGAAACCTTTATAAATATCTGAAACAGATGATTTATTAATTGTTGCTATAATAACTTCTGATATAAAATCACAAAGTGAAACTATTTCTATTTTTGAAAATTTACTTAATTTTGGTTTTTCAATAGAATCAGTTATTATAACTTTATCTACAAACGGACTTTCTTCAAACATTTCAAATCCACGGGAAAAAATTCCATGAGTAGCTACTATTGTAACACTTTTTGCTCCGTGTTCTTTTACTGTTTGAGCTGCTTTTAAAATGGTTCCACCTGTATCAATAATATCATCAACTATAATTGCATGCTCTTCATCGACAGTTCCAATTATACCAAGAACTTCTGTTTGATTTGTTCCTACTCTTCTTTTATCGATAATAGCGATTTTAACTGAATTTGATAGCAATTCAGATAAAATTCTTGCTCTAACAGCTCCACCATGATCTGGTGAAACAACTGTAAAAGAGTGTTTTTTCTGTTTAATTCTTTTTGCAAGAACATATTGCCCTCTTAAATCATCTAAAGGTATATTGAAAAAACCTTGAATTGATGGATTATGTAAGTCGACAGTGATTATTTTTGTAGCACCAGCAGTTTCTAATAAATTTGCAACTAATTTTGCAGCAATTGGTTGTCTTCCTTTTGCTTTTCTATCTTGTCTTGCATAACCATAATATGATAAAATTACAGTTATTTCTTTTGCACTTGCTCTTTTTAATGAATCAATAAAAATTAAAAGTTCCATAATATTGTCATTTACTGGTGTATGGGTACTTGCAACTATGAAAACATTTGAATTTCTTACAGTTTCAGCTGAATTAAGCATAACTTCTCCATCAGCAAAAACCTCTTTTTTAATTGGTGTTAATGGTAAATTTACCTTTTGTGAAATTTTTTTAGCTAGATTTAAGGAATTTTCCATTCCAAATAGAACATTTCGTTCGTTTATTAGCATTTTTTCTCCTTTGTTGTAAAATTGAATTATTATTTAAATTATAAACTTAAAAGAAAGAAAAAAAAGAATTAAAGGAATAAAAATGGCTAATTTTAGATTTAGTGAATTAAAAATCAAACATAAAGAACTTTTTTTAAATACAAATTTTGAAAATAATCCAATAAATTTTTCAAAAATTGAAATTTCAGAAGAAAATTTTCCTAAAATTGTAAATTTTTTGAAAGAACTAACTAAAAAAGAAGCAGATAGCGAAATTTTAAAAGGTAAATTTTTATTTTTAATAGATGAAGATGGTGAATTTGATGAAATAGCAGCCTGATTTAATATAAGAAAAAGTAATTATTCAAATAATGAAATCATTAATAATTTTGGTAATATCGGTTATTGAGTTAATCCAAAATTAAGACAAAAAGGAATAGGTACTTTGTGTTTAGAAAAAGCACTTAAATTGATAAATAATGAATATAATCTAGATACTTGTTTTATAACAGCAAATAAAACTAACTTATTTTCTCAAAAAATAATTGAAAAATTTAATCCTTTTTTTAAAAAAGAAATTAAAAGAGAAAAAGAGTCTGCTTTCTTTTATGAAATAAGTACTAATATTATGGAAAATAATTTAATTGACTTACATGCTCATCCATTTAAAGAATATTATCAAAATCCTTCAGAGGAAATTGAAGAAAATTTTAAAAATGGAATTTCTAAAATGTTTTTCGTTTCAACGAATTGAAACGAAAATACAGAAATTATGCAGGAATTTAGAAAACATAAAAATGTTTTTCCAGTTCTTGGAATACATCCTAATACTGTTTCTATCAATGATGATTATGAAAATTTAGATAAATTAATAACAAAAGACATTGTGGCAATAGGTGAAGTTGGTTTGGATTTTTATTATGAAGATAATCCACCTAAAGATATTCAAATTAATTCTTTAATTAAACAAATTGAGATAGCAAAAAAACACGATTTACCTGTAATTTTACATATTAGGGATGCTTTTGAAGATATATATGAAATTATTAAAAAATATAAAAATGTTCTCTTTGTTTTTCACACTTATTCTGGTAATAGATTATGAACTGAAAAATTTCTTAAATTTAAAAATGTTTACTTTTCTTTTTCAGGCATTATAACTTTTAAAAAAAATATTGAATCCAGAAAAGTGATAGAAATGATTCCTTTAGAAAAAATTTTTACAGAAACAGATGCTCCTTATTTAACTCCAGAACCTTTTCGTTCTGAAACTAATCATTCTCACTATGTAAAATATACACTCGAAACAATAAGTTTAATAAAAGGAATTTCAAAAGAAAAAATGAAACAAATTATTTTAAATAATGTTAAAAGAGTCTTTGGGGTATAAAATAATGAATAAAGAAATTAGAGCTAAAAAACAATTGGGACAAAATTTTTTAATTGACAAAAATATTATCAATAAAATTATAGAAATAGCAAATGTAGAAAATAAAGAAATCATAGAAATAGGACCAGGACAAGGTGCTTTAACTGAAATCCTTGTTTTAAAAGCAAAACATTTAACTGCTTTTGAAATTGATAACGATATGATAGAAATTTTAAAAAACAAAATAACAAACAAAAATTTTAATTTAATTCATAATGATTTTTTAAAAGAAGAAATTTCTTTTGATTCAAAAAAAGAAGTTGTTGCAAATTTACCTTACTATATTACAAGCAAAATTTTATTTAAAATATTTGAAAATATAAATAGTTTTTCAAAATTAACAATAATGGTTCAAGATGAAGTTGCACAAAGAATGGTTTCAATAAATAATAAAAGTGAATATGGAAAATTGTCAGTTAGTTGTCAGTTTATAGCAGATGTTACAAAAGAATTTATTGTGCCTCCTACTTGTTTTTTTCCAAAACCAAAAGTAAATTCCGCTATTATAACATTAAAAATTAAAGAAAATTTAGATCAAAATTATGTTAATGAATTTTTAGAATTTGTAAAACTTTGTTTTTCTATGAAAAGAAAAACTCTTTACAATAATTTAAAAAATAAATTCTCAAGTCAAGACATTTTAAATATTTTTAAAGAAAATAATATTATTGAAAACACAAGACCACAAGAATTAAATTGACAAACTTTTGAAAACCTTTTCAAAAGTTTTTACAGAAAGGGATAAATGCTTTATTTAGATTTAGGAAATTCGCTTTTAAAAATTGGATTTTTAAACACAAACAAAGAGTTAGAAATAGAAAAAATTCCAGTTGATAAAATGGATGAAAATATTTTAAATTCCAAATTGAAAGAAATCAAAAATAAAGGTTTTTTCTTTATAAATGCTTATTTTTCTTCAGTTAAACCTGAAAAAAATATAATAATAGAAAATGTTTTAAAAGAAAATAATATTAAAATTCACCAAATAAAAAACGAAGTCTTTAAGTTAACTGATTTAATTATTAGTAATCAAATTAATCTTTCTGAAATTGGAACAGATATTTTATTAAATGCTTTTTATGCTGCAAAACAATTTAAATCAGCAATAATTGTGTCTCTTGGGACAGCAACTGTTATTTCAAAAATATATAAAAAAGAAATCGAAGGGGTTGTAATTTTTCCAGGAATAGAAAAGGGACTAAATTCTCTTTTTAATTCAACTTCACAAATAAATAAAATCAATTTAAATAATAAAATTGATAAAGAGATTGGAACCAACACAGTTGATGCTTTATCGATAGGTATAATAAACGGAAATTATTTTGCAATAAAAGGATTGATTAAACAAATGAATAAAGAAAATCTTCCAGTATTTTTTACAGGAGGAAATATAAAATATCTAAAAAATAAAATCAAAGAAAAACAAAATATAATTGAAGAAATGGTTATTAAATCCTTAAAACTACTAGCAGAAAGTTGTATAATTGAATAATGTTTAAATATTTGAATAAAGAAAAAATGCTTACTTTTTTTATTGCAATTATCGAAATGCTCATAGCTACAAAAATAACTTTTTCTTTATACATTCCTGGATTGATTAATCAATACATTCAAGAAAACAACAATAAAGAATTTTATTTTTGAATTACAATAGAAGGGTGTTTATTGTTTTTTGCAACAATTCTAGCATTTGTACGATTATTTTTAAAAAATAAAATTTTTAATAAAATTCAGTTTCATCTTAGAGAAGATATTTTAAGATCAACTGTTAATGAAAATCCAATGAATTTTGAAATAAAAACAAAAGGTAAATTTATTTCACAAATTCAGGATCAAATTCCAATAATTATTGAAAGGTTGTATTCTGCTTTTTTTAACTTATTTTTCAATATCGGAAGTATTATTTGTGCCATTATTTTAGCATTAATTTCAAGTTGAAAACTAAGTATATTTATCCTTCTTTTTTCTTTTATTACAACAGTTATTCCTTTAATTATTTCTTCATTTAATTCAAAAAAATGAAAATTATTAATGAAAACTTTTGAAGAAGGGAATGTAAAACTATCTGCTTTTTTATCTACTTATAAAATGTTTTATTTTCTAGATGTTAGACACATTTTTCAAGAACAATTAAATAATTTAAACACAAAATTTAGAATGAAATTATTGAAAATATTTTCTATATTATTTTTGGTTGATGTTGTAACTTGATATGTAATAACAATAACTGATATTGCTTTATTAATAGTAACAGCTTATTTTATCCTTTTTGAAAACGAAATGGTTGCAAACATTATAATAATTCCTGCACTTAGCTTTAAAATTAGTTTATCATTTAGAATCTCTTCGTGATTCTTTGTCCATTATAAAAGTTTAAAAGAAAAATTAGAAGAATTCAAAAGTACACCAAAAAATGAAAAATTATTTTTCAAAGGAGATAATCCTAAATTTGAAGAATTAATAATAGAAAATTTAAGTTATTCATATAATGAAAAAAATGTAATTTTTAAAGATTTTAACTTAAAAATCGAAAAAGGAAAAAAGTATTTAATCAAAGGACCATCTGGTTCAGGAAAGTCTACTTTTTTAAATATAATTACTAAACAAATTAACGAATATAAAGGAAAAATCCTTTTAAATGGTTATGATTTAAAAGAAATTTCTCAATCTGAAGTTAATAACTTCTTTACTTATTTAGACTCAAAAGAATTTGTTTTCTTTGATACTGTTTATAATAATTTAACACTTTGAGAACAAGGTATGAATAACGAAGCACAAGAGGCGTTGGAAAAAGTTAACTTAACAGAAATTTCTTTAGATTATGAAATCAATTTAAATAATAGTTTATCCACAGGACAAAAGCAAAGGATTAATTTTGCAAGAACTTTTTTAAGAAACAAAAATCTTTTAATTTTAGATGAAGCACTTGCTAACATAGATAAAGAAAATATTGAATTAATTGAAAATTTCTTATTTCAAAATAAAGAATTAACAATTTTAAATATCAGTCACCATGCTGAAAATTATGAAATGTATGATTATATTATAGATGTGGAGAAAATTAAAGATGAAATGATCGCTAAGAGCATCTAAAAAATATACAATTTTGTATATTATTGCTGAAATTATTAATGTTGTTTCAACACTTCTTTTTGGAATTTTAATGTCTTATGCTTCTTCTTTAATTTATGATGCAATTGTTCCTACAAATGATAAATATGCTTTTTTTAAAAGTTTTTTAATTGTTATTATATTTATTTTAGCAACTGATTTTTTTACTAAATTTTCCATTTGATGAAGAGTGCGACTTGAAGTTTATTTTAGAATGAAATTAATTAATAAATTAATAGAAAACGTGTTTAATAAATTTATAAATTCAACTGCTAAAAACAACTATGAATTTGATAGTGCTAAAATTTTTAGTATTATTTTCAATGATAGCAATCTTGTTTTTGATCAAGTTATTTTAACAATGGTTAGAACAATCGGTTCCACAATTGGACTAATAGCTAGTTTAATTTCAGCAGGATTGATTAGTTTTTATTTAATTCCCATTATTTTAATTATTGTGTTTTTTTCAGTTCTGCTTTCTTTATTTTTCAATAAAAAACAAACAAAAAAACAAAAAGATTATTCCAATGCAAGAACTGAATTTTTACAAGTTATTGATAATTATTTAAATGGATTTAAAATTCTATTTTATAACAACAAAACTCATTTAATTTATCAAAACTCAAGAGAAAAAAATTGACAACTTTATAAAGCATCTTTAAAAGTTAACAACGCTCAAGCTTTAAATGAAATGATTCCTGAAAGAATTTTAAGAATACTACAATTTGTTTCAATAATCACTATGGCTATTTTATTATTTTTAAAAGTTCCACATATTACTATTTTTACTCTTACTTTTATTAATTTTCTATTTCCTAAACTAATTACCACTGTTCCTTCATATATTTCAGGAATCAAAAAAATAAAAACATCTAAAAAAATAATAGAAAAAATTGAATTTAATATTGAAAAAGATTTAGGAAATACTTTAGAAAAAGAAATAGAGAAAATTGAACTAAAAAATATTAATTTTAGTTACAAAAATGGAAAAAATTTAATTTTCAATAACTTTAATTTTAGTTTTGAACAAGGAAAAAAATACTTCATCAAAGGCGCTTCAGGAACAGGAAAATCTACATTATTAAAACTAATTCTTGGTATTGAGCAAGATTATGAAGGGCAAATCTTAGTTAACAAAGCAGATTTAAAAACTATTTCAGATAGTTCCTATAAAAATAAAATAACTTATTTAAATAGTGAAAATATCATTTTTGATGAAGAGATTTACAAAAATGTTTCTTTATGAGAACAAAACAATGATGAAAAAGTAATAGAAGCACTTAAAAAAGCTAATTTATGAAATGAAGTTCAGCAAAAAATTGAACACAAAGAGTCTACCATTGCTTTATCTGAAGGACAAAAACAAAGATTATCACTTGCTAGAGTATTTTATTTAAATAGAAAATTCCTAGTTTTTGATGAAGTTTTTTCAAATTTAGATAAAAAAAATATTGAAATAATTTTAGATAGATTAATTGAAGATAAAGAAATAACCCTTATTTTAGTTAATCACAATTTAGATCTTAAGCATTATGATAAATTTGAAAAAATAATAGATTTAAACAATTTATAAGGTTACAATGAAAAGAATAGAAAAAATAATTTCGGATAATTGCAATCTCTCTAGAACAGAAATTAAAAAGTTAATTTTAAAAGGTCAAATTCTTGTAAATAATTCTAAAATTAAAGTAGGTCAATTATTTCAAGAAAGCGATTTACAAATCACAATTAATGGGAATTATCTTTATTTAAGAGAAAAATTTATTTATATTTTATTAAATAAACCTGCCGGATATGTTTGTGCAAATAAAGATAATTTACATAAAACAGTTTTCAATTTACTTCCTGAATCTATTACTAATATAAAAAATCTACATACAATCGGAAGATTAGATTTAGATACAGAAGGACTACTGATAATTACAAATGACGGCGAAAGCACTCATAATCTTTTAGCACCTAAAAAACACATAATTAAAAAATATTATGTAGAGTTAGATAAAGAAATCAATTTTGATTTTTTAAAAGAAAAATTTGCACAAGGTTTTTACATTTCCCAAACCGAAAAAGTTAAACCTTCCTTTTTAGAATTAATAGAAAAAAATAAATGTTTTTTAAGCATTAGTGAGGGGAAATTTCATCAAGTAAAAAGAATGTTTCTTTCTTTTGATTATAAAGTTGCATATTTAAAAAGAGTTAAATTTAACAATTTAAATCTTCCTGATGATTTGGAGTTAGGTCAATATAAAATTATTAAAAAAGAAGATTTATTTTAATTATGATATATATATATATATACTCTTTGTTATTCTAAAACAATAACAAATTTTAAATATTATTATTTCTTTTATAAAAAATTCTATATTTTAAAAAATATTAAAAAAAGATATTTTAATCAAAATTTACGCATAATTTCTTTTGAAATCCCTATTTGTAAGACAATTTATAAGTATTTTTATATAATTAAAATATAAGGATTAATTATGCAAAAAAAGAAATTTAAAAAATATATAATTCCTACTTTTTTAGGTATATCTCCTATTTTAGCAGTTGCTTGTAATGAAAAAGTAGAAGTAGAAAAATTTGATAATAATGATAAAGAAATAGAAATTAAAAAAATAGATAATAAAACTACAGAAAATTCAGCTAATATTAAAGTTTTTTTAGAAAAACCCGTTTTTCAAAATGGTAATTTTTCTTTAACTTATGATAATCAAAATGTTAATGGAAACTTATCAAGCGATAAAAAATCTATAACATTTTTCATAAATAATTTATCATCAAATAAAATATATACTTTTGACATTAAATATAATGGAAAATCACTAAAAACTAAACAACAAGAAAGTCAATTCTTGTTTAAAACTAAAAAACAAGAAAAGCAAGAAAATCCTAACCCCGGTATAACTAAACCACCTACAAAACCTAATCCGGATAAAAATCCAAAACTTCCAGAAAATCCAACTTCCCCTACAAAACCAAAAGATAAAGATAATGAACCTGTTCAAGAGAAAAAAGATAATTTTACAATATCAAGTATTTCTTGAAAAGATGTCAATACAAATAATGTTACTTTAACTTTAAACTTTTCTAACTACTCACTTTCTGATTCAAACAAAAATAATCTTTTAGTTACTATTTCAGATGGACAAAATCATACTCAAAATCTTTTAATAACTGAATCACCTACAATTTTTACAACTTTTAATTCTCTTCTAGCAAATACAACTTATACTTTAACTTCTGTGTTGTTAAATGGAAAGACTTTATCTTTACCAAGTGATAACTTAAGCATTACAACAGCAATGGAACAAAAAGAAATAGAACCTGAAACACCACCAAAAAAAGAGAAAAAAACCTATCATTTACAAAATACCACAATTTCTAATATTCAAACTAATAAAGCACAAATTACCATTTCTTTAGATACTTCATTAGATTCATCAGATACTGCAACTTTATCCATTCAAGACACAAGTGGGCAACGTTTAGATTTTAGTAGTCCAAAATCAAATAATACAAATTTAACTTTTGATTTATATAATCTTAAAGCAAATACAACATATTATCTTACTAATCTACAAATAGGAACTCAAAATATTTCTTTAAATAATAAGTCTTTTATAACAAATAATAACGATGTAGAATTTAATAAAATAGACTACTCTCTTTTAGATCCGTTTACAAAATACGATGAGCAAGTAAGCAAATTTAATGCAAAAGATAATTTACATATTAAAGACATTTCTTTAATTGATAATAAAACTTTATGATTTTCTTTTGATCATTTACCTACTTTAAAAAATAACGATTTTACCTTTACATTTAACGGACATACTTATACAACCAAATATAATGGAACTTCCCAAAATATTTTAGTTAATGTAAATAATGCTAATTCAAATAATAGCATTTCTAATATAACTTATGGCATAAATTCCGTAGAATTTAGTAAAAATATTGTAAATATGAGCAAAACCGGAACAAGTGCTACATACTCCATTAATTCTTTTAACCTTAGTGACAACAAAGTTAATGTCAATGTAAATTATTTACCTAATTCAGCAAATAATAAATACCTCATTACAATAAAACCTGATGTAAATGCCTATGATGGTGACATAACAGTTGTAGGAACTTATAAAAATGGACATATCGAATCTGAAAATATTATTAAATTTAATCAAGGATATAGTAAATATATTCTTAGTGATGTGGTGGCTCTAAATAATAATTATTCATTTAATGTTCCTGAAGAACTTTCATGACAATCTAATCAAACATTTAATCCTACCATTTCCAAAATACAGTTTGCTGTTGCAGATGCTACAAATAATGCATTTGTAGGGGCAATTAACATCAATGCAACTGATTCAGAAATGGAACAATTTAGAACTAAATATTTAAAACTCACTTTTGTAGATTCAGTACAAAAAAATATTCCAACCGATAGTGAAAGTGACAAAAGAAGTTATGGATATACAGGTGATGGTGGAGATTGATTTGAAAGACAATTTCGTCAAGAAAATACCAAATCAATATTTTTAAATTTTGATGAACTTAAAAAATTCTATTTTACTGGTTTAACTGAAGGAATTACTTGAAAGCTAAATCAAGTACAAATTGTTAATAAATATGATTTATCTTCAGTTATAGACTATGATGACAAAGGACAAGAAGGAAAACTAAAACATCGCAAATTAAGTCTAATTCAACAAAGTGGAATAACTGAATTAAAACCAACTTTAGATGTTTCACAAAATACATACAATGATGCACTTGGAGTTAATTTTATAGCAAATAATTTAAATACAATCAATAGTTATCAATACCAAGAATCACAGTTAACTAACAACATTAATGGAGATGTTCCAGAATCAATACCATTTAATTGACATAACTATACAACTTTAAACAATGCTTATTTAAAAAATACCTTATTTTTAACACATTATAGTGGAGATGTTAATTCATATCTAGCTGGTTCATATTCACAATATAACAATCCTTTACCTGTTGTATTATTTGATAATAATCAAGAATATAACTATGGAGCAATCAAAGAACATGCTCTTGATAAAGAAATGCACGAAAACTCCGATAGAACTCAATTTTATGTAGAAAAAGATCTTAGAAACTTTAAAAATTTAGACACTAGCAAAGAAGCAATTCTTAACTTTAGCTTTGTAGCAAGTCCAAAACAAGTTAACTTTAGACAATTTTCTTTTGGTAGTTTTGATTGAGCAGTTTCTTTTAGTTGAAACAAACTTAATTCAACCAACAACAAAACTCTTTCAGACATAAAAATCAAACTTATAGGTAAAACTGAAGATTTATTAAAAGAAATAGGAAGAAAAATCGATTCAAATAGTAACTATCATTTAACATTAAATGACCAACAACTTGAAGATTTAATGAATAAACATCTTAAAGCCCAAGTTTCAATAAATGGAGATAAATTGAAAATCTCATTAATTGCTCGAGAAGGGCACATTAATAAAGATATGTATATTCACAATCTTTCTTCAAGTTATTCGACTTTTGTTGATAAAACTTGAAATTATCTATCTATTATGTATTTAAAAAATGGTGAAGCTTTTTCATATAAAAATGAGCACACTAAAGCAAAAAATCAATTAAAAATAGATGGATTTGAGTTTGATAAAGACACTAAGTTTAAAAGTGTTGGATACAATGATGCTGATAATCCTGTAAATGTTGAAGTTACAACCTGATATACAAATTCTTCCCCAAGAAATGAAATTCAAGATGATATTATCGCTAGATCATTTGGAACTTTTTATGGAACTGCTTGAATAATAGCAAAAGTTGATCCTGATAATGAAAATGATAATAGATACTATTTTGGAACAAATATTCACGTTCCTGTAAAATCAACTGGATTTATCTCAGCACCAAAACCACACACTTCTAAGGAAGATGTAGGTTTATTTTTAGGAGACTACTGAAATACAAATAATTCTGTTTTTTGAACATCAGAAAACAATGATAATAAAAGTGTAGATGGAAGTTTATCAAATATTAGTGCAAAAAACAGAACAGACTTTAAAATTCATATAATTGATATAAGTGAACTTCTTACATATTACAACGCTCATAAAAATGATCCAAATAAAGAAACTGATCCAAGATTTAAAGTTGCTGAACACGCGGCAAAATGAAAAAATCTAAGACATAATAAAGTATCTAAAATGGGTCGTTACTTACATCCAAACATGTATTACACAATGTATATGTCTTCTTTCCCTGGTTCTACTAGAGAACACACTAAAAAGAATATTCAAGTTCGTCAAAACTTTATTAGTGACATATTATTTTATCCAGGAAACTTAGTTCCTGAAGCAAAAACAGAAAAACTCGGTTTTATGAAAAAATTTATCTATTCAAATGGTGAAACTATTATGCCTAATTCAAGATTTCAATTAGCAGGCGGTTCTTCTGGAACAGGTTTATACGATCATGAAGGAAATTTCTTAGGAATTCATGCTAATGAAGAAAACGGAGAGGCATCTTCATATTTACTATCTTCACAAAGAATTAATTTCTTTGGTGAATTAAATGATTATAATAATAGTTCATTTGCTTACAAGATACAACGACTAAATCGTTTGTATCCTAAAAAATATAAAATGATTGATATTTTCAATCAATTTGAAAATCCAATTAAAAAATAAGGGGTAATGATGAAAAAAATGAAAAAATTACTTATTTCCAGTGCTCTTGTTACTACAACTTTGTCTGCAATAACAATTTCATGTGGAAATACAGAAGTAAAAAAGGAAGAAAACTTTGATGCAAAAGTGAAATCAGTTAATATATACAATAACTCTGCATTTGTTAAAATACAACTGCTTAAAACTTACAAAAATACAGATATTTCCGTATATTTAAGCAAACCATCACAATACGATATACCTAAAATTAGTATTTCTTCTGATATATTAACAATTAGTTTTCATAATCTAAAAGCTAATACTGAATATCAAATTGACAAAATTTTTGCTAAAAACAGTGAATTAAGATTCTCACAATCTGATAAATTAAAATTAAAATTTAAAACACCAAAAAACGAACAAAATCCTAAAACTGATGCAAGCATCTTGTCTGTTTATTCAGATTCCACTACTGCTCAAATTAATTTAAAATTAACTAATAAAAATTTAGATATAACTAAGTTATCTGCAACTCTAAATCCTGCTGCAAATGCTGTAATTACAAGAAAAAACGATGTAATTACTATTAGTTATAACAACCTTACCCCTAATACTGATTATAATTTATCACAACTAAAAATAGGTAATACTATTTTAAAATTATCTAACAGCGATCAAAATAAATTATTTTTTCATACAGAATCCATTAAGCAAGAACTACAAATTGCTCAACTATCACTTTCTGAAGATAATAGCAAATTATATGTAAAACTAGCAAACGCAAATTCATCAATGTTTAAAAACGAAGCAAAAATAAAATTAAAAAATATTGATACACTTATTACCTCAAAATCATACGATGAAAGCACAAATCTATTGACTTTTGACATTTCAAGTATTACAAAACCAAAAGATAATAAATTGGTAATTTCATATTTAGAAATTGCTAAAAATCAATATCATAGTAATTTATCAATTAATTTTAATACCCCTACTAATCAACCTCAACCTGAACCAAAACCAGAAACACCACCAGAAGATACTAAACCAATTGATCAAAATCCACCAACAAATAATAATCCTGAACCAAGCAAACCAAATACAGAAAAACCAAGACCAGAAACAGACCAATTTACCATAAATTCTATCGACGTAACAAATGTTGCAACTACATCAGCATCACTAAGAATTTCATTTACATCCGATAGTAAATTACATAATCCAAATATACACACTTTTGATGCAATGTTATCTGATTCTGCTAGTTTACAAGTTACAAACTATAGTGAAGGAAATAATTTATATTTAAATTTTAGCAACTTAACTTCTAATACTACTTATAAACTTTCATCATTAAAATTAAATAATGTTGCTTTGAACTTACCAGACACTAATCCAAATTTTACAACAACAAATGTTAGTGATGAAACATTTGTTAGTGAAAACTTTAAAAGAGTTTTTAATGAATCACATGTTTTTGGTTCATATAGCAAAGAATTATTAAATGCAAATACATATACAGATACAACTGATGCTACAATTAAAGCAGATAGTTCACTAAGTGACTATTTTTCCTTTATTGATAGCAGCGACTATAATCAAGTTTCAAATGATGTTTTAATTCCACAAAAAACAACTGATATTGTTAAATCTACAATCGCTAATAATAGCATTCAGTTAGAAATTAAAACTGTTAATTTAGCTAACAATACACAACTTACTTTAAAATATAAAAAAGCTTCTAAAGAACAACTTGATGCAGCAACTGAATCAAGTATAAGTGGCACTGTAAATAATAATTTAGTAACTTTTTCAATTAGTGGTTTAGCTACAAATGATTTTGTAAAAATAACAGGATTAAGCAATTATTCTAATCCAATAGAACATTTTAGTGGATTAAATACTGTCTATGAAAATAAAAATTATACAACAGAATCAAGTGATTTTGAGTTTAGCAGTGAAACTAATTTTGAGGCTAAAAGATGACCTAATAATGGTGTTTCTCTTGAATTTTTTGCTACTAAAAAATCAGACGCAGATTCTAGTGTAGAATTTCCACAATACTTTATTAAATATAAACAAAATAATACATTTGGTTATAAAGAATTAAATCGTTCAGCAATAGATGGTTCAAGCAATGTTCGTAAATACAACACATATTTAGCACCAAATGAAGCATTCATTTTTGATAATTATGTAGGATTATCCTTACAAAAAAACTCTGGAAGTGATTCTAAATATTATGATGTAAAATACTTTCCTGGATTTAACAGTTCTTCTGGTCAACTTACTAATAATTACCAAAACCCTATTTTAAATGTTTTATCATCAAAGGTAGAAAACAACAAAGTTGTTGTTAGATATTCTGAGTCTATCCAAGATAGCATAAGTTCAATTAAGTTTTTAGTTAAAAATTTAAATCCATTTGATCCTTATTCTAAGCTTATTAATGCAACAGTTGATAAAACCAATAACAGTGCTTCGTTTGATGTATCAGTTCTACCTAAAAATATCTCTAATTACATTATTACAGCAGCACAATTAGGTGAACAACAAACAGGATTTTCATTTTTAGATAAATATAAATTTAGTACACCGATATCAACTAAAACCTTTAATTTATCTAGTTTTACAACTTATATTGATCAAAATAATAAGAAATTATATGGATCAGTGAAATTTAATTTTGATGCACAAGACTTAAAACTGTTCAAAAATAAATGAATAGTTTTTGAACTAAAACCTGAAATAAAAGAAGGCAATGCCGATGCATATCAATTTGTTTTACCTACAACTTTAAAATTAATTGTTCCTTTTGAAAAACTATGAAAATTCCAAATTTCTGGATATTTTGAAAATACAAAATACACCATTTCTAAAATCTATGCAACCGAAAAACAAAGAATGGATATGTATTATGATAAATTTGAAATTTCCAATAATACGGAAAAATCCTTTAGATATCATTTTAATTATTCATCAAAAGGAAGCAGTCCATATTTATTAACTAATAATTTCGAAGTTAACACCACTACTTCTTATAATGACAATGATTTAATAACTCAAAATAAAAACTTAACTGTTGATGATTTAATTGGATATTGATTAAATAAAGAAACAAAAAGCAAAATTCCTTATTCATTACAAAACCATTTTGCTTTAGTTGAATACGAAAGAATGTGAAAATATCGTACACTTGAAGATGATAGTACTTTAGCTAAAAAGAACTTTATTTTAGTTGATGACTCAGGTAATCAACTTGATTATTACTTTTTTACACCACGTGAAATTCTTGCTAATACTATTTTCAAATTTGGTGAAAAACACCATTCAATTTGAATTGAAAAAGATTTAGATGAATATAAAAACTGAGAAGATTTTAAAAATGAAACATATTTTACTTTTAGATTTGAATTAGAAAATACTAAAATTATTACAACTAAAACTAATCGAAATTCTTCAGTTCCAGTTCCCCGTGGATTGTTATCATTTGTAAATGTTTCAGTTTCTTTTAAAGAACTTTTAGAAAGACACACAATTGAAGATGCAAGTTTTACAATTACCGCAAGAAATGAAGATGCTTTATTTAATCAAACTTTAGTTGCAATAATGAAAGATAGATATTCCTTTAAAATTACTTATGATCAAAATAATAAAAAGTTAAAATTAGAAGTAATTCCAAAAAATTCTGATATTTATTTCACAGATATTTTATCTGAGCATATTTTAGCAAATAAATCAACAGCTTTTGTTGGAAATGTCTTTCTAACTATGAACTATGTTGATAATAAAGTTAATCCAACTAAAAATCCTTCATATCTAGCAAAAGCACTAAAAGATTCGATGTCAATTTCACTCACTGAAACTATCCAATCACGTCAGCAAGCTGAAGAAGGAAAAAGAAACAATTCTTCCTATGATAAATTTCAACAAACATCAAAATTAAAAACTGAAGAAGGAATTGTTAAACGCCTTTATTTAGAAGATAAATTTGATGTATTAAACGATGTAAGAAAAAGAACTTTCGCTTTTGATTACCATGGAAGAGGAACATGAGGTTTATTCAACAAAGTAAAACCAGATGATCCAAACGATCATCGTTACTACATTGTCTCTAACTCCCATAATATCGATTTGCTAGATGATGGTTCTAGTCCTTCATGAGTAAGAGCAGGTCAATCACTAGATGGATTAAACATTGAAAAAAGAACAAGAAGTAATATCCTATCTCCTATTTTCTTAAATAGACCTACTGCTAATACACCTAATAAAGAACCCATTTTAGAAAATCATGGTTTAGGGCACAATATGATTAATAATTTAAGTATTGAAATGGTTTCACACTTTTTTGCAAATGGTAAATCTGATGAAGATTCCTATAAAGATCCTTACTTTCAAGATTTTCGCGATAACTATGGAAATCCACTTAGCAGAGGTGAAAAATATTCAGATATCACTGTTGCAATTATAGACATCTCTTGATTTGAAAATAATTTTGCAAACAAAAATATAGATAGCACTGATTTTACCTTTGAAGGTAAAAAACTCAGTGATGATCAAAAACGAATTATTAAATTCTTTTTAAACTGAAAAACTGCTAAAGAAATTAAAATTTCTAATGAATTATTACATCAAAATGCTTACAACAATTTAAATTGACTTGTTGGTTCTATGCCAGGACAAAATTCTAAAAACCCTGATTCTCCAGTAGGCAAAAACGGACAAACTCGTTTCCGTGAATATTTATTAGGAAACTTCAGATTCCAAGGAAATATTAATAGTCTTGGTTCTTTAAATCATAAAAATGAAACCATTGTATATGGTTGAAATAGTGTTGATTTTGCAGCTGGTTCATCAGGTTCTAATGTTTTTGATAGTCAAGGTAATTTAGCTGGACTTGTAACACAAGATCAAGATGGACAAACTGCAGAACAAGGAACTGCTTCAATTATGTTACTGGATGGACAAAGAATTGGTTACATTGGTAACGGACACAATCCTCAAAATCCTTATTCATTTTATGAAAAAATTCGTTTACTTTCATACTTATTCCCAGAACGATATGGAGCAAAACATTTTTCTGAAAAACCTGCAGATTTATTATAATTTCAAAAACACCACAAAAGTATGTGGTGTTTTTAAATTCAAGGTTTGCAAAGTTGTTTAATATCATCTTTATTAATAGGTTAAATTTTACAAATTTATATCTTTTTTATTATTTTAATATTTACTAATTTAACAAGTAAAGTATAAAGAGAAAAAGACTAAAATGCCTTAAAATAAAGTAAAATCGATAATATAAACTTTCAACTGGGAAAGAAAATAGTATAATTTAAAATTTTTATTTTTCTTTATTTTGAAAGTCCAATAATTTAGCTGCTTGTTCATCTAAAATAATAGTTACATCTTTATGTAATCTTAAAAAACTTGCAGGTAAATTACCAGAAATTTCTTCTGTTATCATTCTTTTAATTGCTTCTGCTTTGGAATTTCCAGTCGCAATTAAAAGAATTTTTTTTGCTTCTAATATAGTTCCAATCCCCATGGAAATAGCTGTTTTAGGAACTTCATTTTCATTATTGAAATATATTTTATTAGATTGAATTGTGCTTTCTGTTAATGTTACTTCTCTTGTCCTATCATAAATTTGAGAACCCGGTTCATTGAATGCAATATGTCCATTTGTTCCTATTCCTAAAATCATTAAATCAATTCCACCACTATTTTTTATTTTTTCTTCATAGATAAGTGAATTTTTTTTAATATCACCAATTCCATTAGGTAAATTAATATTTTTTTTAACAATATCAATATGATTAAATAAATTTTGATACATAAAATAATGATAAGAACAAGGATTTTCATTAGAAACTCCTACATATTCATCTAAATTAAAAGATGTGACTTTTGCAAAGGAAATTTCTTTATTTTCATACATTTTAATAAGATTTTTGTATGTTAAAATAGGTGAATTTCCTGTAGCAAAACAAATTTTTAAATCTTCTTTTTTAAAAATTTCTTCTTTTATTAAATTAGCAGTAAATTCTGCCACTTTTTCTTCATTATTTTTTATAAAAATTTTCATTATTTCACCACTTCTCCATTAATATAAACTTTTTTTATTGAATAATTTTTTGAATCTAAAATTAAAAAATCTGCTAAATAATTTTCTTCAATTTTACCTAAATTTTGAATTCCAAGATATCTAAAAGCATTATATGAAGTCATTTTTACAGCTTCATTTAAAGAATAACCTAATTTTAAAATATTTTTAAATGCATCATGTATTACTATTCCTGAACCTGCTATTGTATTTGTTGCAAGTAATTTGATAACTTTTGCCTTTTTATAAACAACAAGATCACCAGAAACACTCTCTCCATCTTTATAATAAGCAGGTTTAATAGCATCAGAAATTGCAATAATTTTATCCACTCCTTTTATATCAATTGTGAATTTTACAGTTTCTTTTTTAATATGAATAAAATCAATAATCATTTCACTATAAACATTTTTATTTGATAAGGTTGCTTGTGCTATTCCGGGATATCTTGAATCCACTCCAGACATTGCATTTCACAAATGACAAACTGAATCACACCCATTTTCAAAATATTTAGAAGCTAAAGTAAATGATGCAGATGAATGACCTATAGAAGGAAAAATTTCTTTCTTTTTCATAAATTTTAAAATATCTAAATTTGCCATTGTAGGATCAAAGGAAATTCTTTTCAATTTATTATTGGAAGCAAATAATAGTTTTTGAATTTTAAATTTAGTTGCTTTTTTTAAAAATTCAGCACTATGAGCTCCTTTTTTATCAAAATTAATAAAAGGACCTTCTAAATGAATTCCTAAATTTCTAGAAACTGTTTTTTCTACAAGAGACATTAAATTTAAAGAGTCCAAAATTTTAGTTCATTGTTTAGACATTGCAGTAGGCATAAATGAAGTTGTTCCTAGTTTAGCTAATTTTTTAGAAACTTTATATAAAGATTCTTTATTATCCATAACATCATAATTTGCAATTCCATGAATATGTAAATCAACAAAACCTGGAACTATTAAATTACTTCCTTGTCCTTCTATTAGTTCTATTTTTAATATTTTATTTTTTTCTAAATAAATATTTGCATTGTCAATAGTATATTCTGGATTAATTATTTTACAGTTTTTTATTATTGTCATATTTCACCTTATTTTATTTTACAATTTATCAACAAAATAAAAAAAAGTTGCATAAATTATGCATAAGAATTTATAAATATTCATTAAATTTCAAAAAAAATGCATAAAATATTTATTTTATTTCATTAAAGTTCAAAATGTATAATAATTTAATTGTTAAAGACTTATTTAACACTAAGGAGGAAAAGTAAATGTCACTTTTCAAAAAAATTGACTTTAAAAAGATTGAAAAAATTCAATGAATATACATTTCACTATGAATTTTGTTTTCAATTTTACTAATAACTGTTGTTTTATTGCTAACTCTTTACACAAAACCAAGTTTAAGCAATGCTGCACTTCAAACAGCAGCATTGAAAGTTAGAGCAGATGTAATTGCTTCTTTTGTTTTGGTTTTTGTAATTGTTTTCTTTGCAGCAATTCTTTCAACTGTTATTATACATGGATTCTTTATTAAAAAAGTGAAAGGAGTAAAACAAAAAAATGAGTAGTTTAAAAACAATGAATGATGGAAAAGCAAGTTCAGGTTTTTTCAAAAAAATGTTAGAAAGACTTGGAAAAATTGGTACTGCTTTATTATTCCCTATAGCTATTTTACCAATAGCTGCTATTTTATTAAGAATCGGAGCTGATGTTCCGCAAGATACTACATTTTCTAAACTTATTCAAAATATTGTAACTCAGTCTGGAGATCTTGTTTTTTCAAATCTTTACTTGCTATTTGCTATTGGTTTAGCATTTGGATTTACTAAATCAAGAAGGGGAGAAGCTGCTTTTTCAGGAGCTGTTGCAATGTTTATAGTTGCAAAACTCGTTCCTATTTTAACTACAGCTTTATATTCTCAAATTAATTTAGGAGAATCTTGAGCAAAAGATTCAAAAACTATAGTGCTTGGATTTGAAGCATTATTTAGAGGTAAATATGAAGCAATTCTTGGAAACAACGTTTTAAGTGGAATTATAGTTGGTTCTTTTGTTGCTTGAATTTATAATAAAACTAATATGGTTGAATTACCAAAAGTGCTTGGATTTTTCTCAGGAAAAAGACTAATACCTTCATTAGCTGTTGTTTTTGCAGTAATTTTCTCAGTTGTTTATTCACTAATTTTCCCTTGAGTAGCATTTGTAATATTCAAACTATCAAAATTACTTTCTGATGCAACGAGCCCAGGAGAAGCAAACACACTTTCTGTAAGATTCACAAGAGCTTCCATTGAAGGAGTTTATGGTTTCTTAAATAGACTATTAATTCCTTTTGGATTACACCACATCCCAAATAATTTATTCTGATTCCAATTAGGAAGTTTTGCTAAAGAAGGTGGAAAAGCAGATGAAGTTGTAAATGGAGATATCTTTATTTTCTTACAAGGAGTTGCTAAAAACAACCCAGGTGGATTATTCCAATCAGGATTCTTCCCAATGATGATGTTTGGATTACCTGCATTAGTTGGAGCTTTTGTATATACAGCAGAAAATAAAGAACAAAAAATCAGAGTTATAGCACTTCTTGGTTCTGCTGCACTTGTAAGTTTCCTTTCAGGAATAACAGAACCACTGGAATTTGCATTCCTTTATGCATCACCACTATTATTTGTTGTACATGCTGTTTTAACTGGTATTTTTGCCTTTATAACAGGTGCATTTGGAATTCAATTAGGATTTGGTTTTTCAGCTGGATTGATGGATTATATTTTAAGTATTCCCAAATCACTTGCTATAATTAAAGAATCAGGATTTACTGGTGCAAATAAAGTATTTGCAAACCCAGGTTGAATAATTCCTATCGGTGCTTTAACAGCAACTACATATTTCTTTGTTGGAACACTATTAATTAAAAAATTAAATCTAAATACCCCAGGTAGAGGTACAGGAAAAATTGCTGATGAAGAAATAGAAAACCAAAAATCAAGCAAAATAGAACAAACAGATTCTAAATCTAAAAGTACTTTATCTAAAAAAGCAGTAACCATCATAAAAGCATTTGGTGGTTGAGAAAATATTGTAGAATACAATAACTGTTCAACAAGATTAAGATATATTGTTAAAGATGGTTCTAAAATCGATGAAAAACTGATGAAAAGCGCTGGAACTTTTGGATTAATTAAAATTTCTGAAAATTCATTCCAAGTAATTATTGGTGTTGAAGCAGAACTTTTAAATAACCAAATAACCGCAAACATCGGTGCTCCTTTAGAATAATTAAAAAGTTCAAGTTATAAAAAGACTTGAATTTTTTAATCAAATTCTTAAGTTATGAATATAATTAAAGCAATATGAATAAAAACATTTTAATTTTTGACAAGGATTTAATTGAAGAAATTGATAAAAAGAACTTTTCTATTTCTTCTTTTAAAAAAATTTGAAATTTTATTGAGAAAGAACCTTTTAACTTTATTAAAACAAATTCAACGGATTTATCTAAAAAATTAGATATTTCTCAATCTACTGTTTCGCGTTTTGCAACAAAAATAGGGTTTGCTAGTTTTAAAGATTTACAAATTTATGTATCTCAAAGAATTCAATATAAAAAAGATTTAGAAATAGATATTAAAGATGAAAATAATTTAACTTTAACTCAAGTAATGAATAATATAAAATCACATTATCTTTTTTCTTTAGAAAGCACTTTAACTAATTTAAATCTAGAAAAAAACATTACAGATTATATTAATACCCTTTTAAAATACAGGAAAATGACAATTTTCTTTGGTGTTGGAGAATCTGCTCTTGTAGCAAAATACCTTGCAACCAATTTAAGAAAAATAGGTTTTAACACTATTTTTATCAATGATATCCACGAATTTTTTTCTTTTAGTAACTTATTAAAAGACCATATGCATATTACTTTAATTTCTAAAAGTTGCAAAACATTAGAAATTAAACAAATAAAGGAATATTTAGACAAATTTTCCATTGCTACAAGCATATGGACTAAAAATAGCAAAATAACTGTTACTAAAAATGTGCAAAACGTAATATTTTTAGATAGTATTGAACAAAATTACAGAATTGGTTCAATTGGTTCAAAAATTTCTGCCTTTATCATTGCAGACATAATTTTTACTTATTTAAGTTCCAAAATAGATCATAAACAAACTATTTTTGCCAAAATTGAAAACAACATTGACCAGTGAAATAATTTAAATATTAAAGATAAAAAATAACTATAATAATAAAAAAGTTTTATAATATTATTAATAAAAATAAAAAATAGGAGAATAAATGAAATCAACAGTTAAAAAAACAATTGATGATCTACAATTAAAAGGTAAAAAAGTTTTAATAAGAGTAGATTTTAACGTTCCAATTAAAGATGGTAAAATTACTTCTACAAAAAGAATTGTAGCTTCTCTTCCAACAATTAAAAAAGTTATTAGTGAAGGGGGAAAAGCAATTGTCTTTTCTCACCTTGGAAGAATTAAAGAAGAAGCAGATAAAGCAAAAAAATCTCTTCAACCAGTTGCTATTGAACTTTCTAAACAATTAAATCAAGAAGTTCTTTTTATTAGCGAAACTAAAGGAAAAAAACTTGAAGATGCAATTAAAAAATTAAAAGATGGGCAAATTTTATTATTTGAAAATACAAGATTTGAAGATTTAAATGATAAAGCTGAATCAAAAAATAATCCAGAATTAGGAAAATACTGAGCTTCTTTAGGTGATGTATTTATTAATGATGCTTTTGGAACCGCTCATAGAGCACACGCTTCAAATGTGGGTATTGCTTCTAACATCAAAGAATCTGCAATGGGTTACTTATTAGAAAAAGAAGTGAAAGCACTTTCCAAAATTGTTACAAATCCAGAAAAACCTTTTGTTGCAATTATAGGTGGGGCTAAAATTTCAGACAAAATCGGTGTTGTATCATCACTTTTAGAAAAAGCTGATAAAGTTATTATTGGTGGTGGTATGGCTTATACATTCAATAAAGCTTTAGGTTTTAATATTGGAACTTCTCTTGTTGAAGAAGATAAGATTGAGTTAGCAAAAGAATATTTAAATAAATACAAAAACAAAATTATTTTACCAGTTGATCACGCTATGGGTAAATCTTTTGAAGATCAACCAAGAATTTTAAATGACTCAAATCCTTTACAAATTCTTGATAACACAATGGGACTAGATATTGACAAATATTCAATAGAATTATTTAAAAAAGAACTTGAAGGTGCTAAAACAGTTCTTTGAAATGGACCAATGGGAGTAACAGAATTTTCCAACTTTAAATATGGAACAGAAGAAGTTGCAAAAGCAATTTCTAAACTAAATGATGCTTACTCTGTAATAGGTGGGGGAGACTCTGTAGCAGCAGTTGAAAAACTTGGTTTTGAACAAGCATTTAGTCATATTTCAACAGGTGGTGGAGCTTCTATTGAATTCTTAGAGGGGAAAGAATTGCCTGGAATTAAAGCAATTCAAAATAAATAATTAACTAAATAAAATCTATTTTTTTAGATTTTATTTTTATATTTTACAAAAATGAAAAAACAAAAATTTATTAAAAAGTTATTTATTCCACTTGCTTCTTTTACTCCATTAATGCTTTTTTCTTGCTCAAACACTAAAAATGAAATTTCTGTGAAACCAACCAATGAACATCAATATGAAAAATCAAATGACTATAAAACTCTAAAGAAAGCTAAGAAAACATTCTCTGATGAAGAAAAAAATATTTCTAAATTTTTTGAAAAAAAGATTGATAAAATCTCTCATGCAAAACAATTAGAAATATTAAAAGAATTTTTACAAGAACAAAATTTAACACTTTCTAGTGATATTTCTGTTAGTTCTGTAACTCTCCAACCAACAAGAATGTATTGAGCTTTTAAAATCAAAAATATAGAAGAATCCTTTGGTTTTGGTTTCTTTTACAAACAAAAAAGTAAAGAAAACAAACCAGAAAACCCTCAAAATCCTCCTTCAAAAGAACCCAAACCAACACAGCCAGTTACAAATCCTAAAGATAATCTCCCAGAAACCGAAACACCAAAAGAAAACCCAAACAACGGAATGCCACCTTATTTTGATCCTTCCAATGTTGAAAAACAATTAAGAGAAGCTAGAGAAAAACGAGAAAGAGAAGATCAAATAAAAAGGGATGATTTAGGTCCACAAGATTCTGATTTAATTATTTCTGAAAGTGAAGCTTATAATGAAATTTTAGATAGAAGTTTTGCAATTTCCTTTAATTCTAACGGAGTTGATCCTGAAGACAATCAATCTGGTGTAATAGCAAATAATCCAAATGGTACTGCTTGATTATTGGATTATGCTTGAAAAAATAATCAAGAAAATTCTGATGAATTAGTTCTTTTCCTTGCTACTAATGCTCACGTGTATCAACGTGCATATAATGCTTTAGATCAAAAATGAAAAACTGATTTTCCTGATTATTTCTCTAAAAATTCTACAGATTCAATTGAAAGTTTTAACATCGGTTTTGCTCCTAAAAACATAGCAAATAATGCTTCAATAAATAATTTGGAACACCCTGGACAAGGTAATAAAGCAATCTATTATACTAATGCAACATCAGCACAAACTACAAAGTATGATGACACAACATTAAATAGTTTTATTAAAACTACAAATGTTTTTGATAATCCAAAAACAGTCTTTGTTGCTACAAATTTCTTTGATGATCAAACGAATAAAAAATTAGTAGAAAGTGCTCAAA
Organism: Mycoplasma sp. 613B; assembly: GCF_054343485.1. Lineage (NCBI taxonomy): Bacteria > Bacillati > Mycoplasmatota > Mollicutes > Mycoplasmatales > Mycoplasmataceae > Mycoplasma > Mycoplasma sp. 613B. The sequence goes on from NZ_JBTGVH010000001.1 coordinate 52,144, forward strand.
AACAAGAAGAAGACAAAAATAAAGATTTAGTTGTAGGAAAAGATTTTGCAGTCTTTTCATTAAAAATTCACTATAATAATTTGAAAAATGCAACAGATGCTAATTTAACTCAATTTAAAACTAAAATAGATAATGCAATTGCTGCATTAAAAAATAGTATCACAAGATCAAAAGGTAAAAATAATATACCTAATGTTGAAAATAATTCTATTCCTTATCTTGATATTGATTATGCAAGTCAATGATTAAATAAAGAAGATGCTAAAATTAATCAATATAATTCTAAAAATCGTTCTCACGCAAATCTTAAATCAATATACATTGCTGGTTATCCATCAACAGACAATCAACAATTTTGAATGCGTAATTACTCCAAAAATATAGAAAGAGACAGTGCAGCATTTGCACAAAGAGCAAACTTTACTAATGGCCAAGATGTTAAATCTGAACTTGATAATAATAGAACAATGAAAGGGATTGGTTATCAAGGTCTTATAAGTAATTCCGGTCTCTTTTGAGGTTCTTCTGGCTCATTAGCTCTTAATGAATATGGTATTGCAGTAGGAATTTTTGCAACAACAGCCAATAAAGGAGATTGAAAAGATATTTCTGGTAAAGGTGGCGTTGTCTTTCTAACGCAATATGCAGACGATGCTTTCTACGGACCAGCTCATAATTTAATCGATGGATCAAATAAACAAAAATATCCAAAACAAACAAAATCTTATAAAGAAAATCTTACCAAAATGAAAGCAGATTATGAAGGATTTACTCATACTGCTTTATTCCCTGAAGGAGTTTAAAAAATAAAATCACAGATGAATTTTTGTGATTTTTCTTTATTTTCGTTATTTTTGCTTTGGTTCTAAAAAGTATTCATCTAGTTGTTCTTGTGTAACTTCTGAAGGTGAATCAATCATTAAGTTTATACCTTTTGAATTTACAGGGAAAGGAATAACGTCTCTAATGGATTCTGATTTTGTTAAAATCATAATTAGTCTGTCTAAACCAAAAGCAATTCCTCCATGAGGTGGAACACCGTATTCTAAAGCATTTAAAAAGAATCCAAATTGACTTTCTGCTTGTTCCTTAGACATTGAAATGGTTTCAAACATTTTTCTTTGAATTTCACTATCGTGAATTCTAATAGAACCTCCTGCAACTTCAAAACCATTTAAGACTAAATCATATGCTTTAGCTTTTGCTGATTTTGGATCACTTTGGAAAGTGTCAATTGATTGTTCTTGAAACATTGTAAAAGGATGGTGAGCAGCTGCATATCTTTTGTTTTCTTCATCGTATTCAAACATTGGTCAATTTACTATTCAAGCAAATTTATAAAGACTTTCATCAGCAAGTTTAAATAAATTATTTAATTCTACTCTTAAAGCTCCAAGTGATTGACAAACTTTTTCATATTCATCATTAACTATAAATAATGTTCCATCACTAAATTTTTGCTCTTGTATAAAATTGTTTATTTTTGAAAAATCAGCAATTTTAAAAGAAGTAGATGTTATTTGACCTTTTTCTAAAATTAAATAAAGTAATCTATTTCCTTTATTTTTACGAACTATTTCATCTAAATGTTTGAAATCTTTTTTTGAAATTGTTTCTTTTTCTAAAAAAAGAGTTTTTGTTGTAGAGTTACTAAATAAAAATTCATTTTCGTTATTTAAAATGTTTGCATTAATTAATTTATTTTGGTATCTTAAATCAGGTTTATCGCTACCATAATTATCGATTGCATAATCATAATCAATTCTTTGGAAAGGAATTTCTAAAGGAATATTTAATTTTGAAAACAGGTATTTCATCATTTTTTCTACAAGATTTTGAATATCTTTTTCATCTATAAAAGACATTTCAAGATCAAGTTGAAAGAATTCAAATTGTCTATCTTTTCTTAAATCTTCATCTCTAAAAACTTTTGCAAATTGGAAGTATCTTTCAAATCCAGAAACCATTAAAATTTGTTTAAATAATTGTGGTGATTGTGGTAAAGCAAAGAATTTTCCTTTAGTTCTTGTTGGTACTAAAAAATCTCTTGCTCCTTCTGGTGTTGATTTAGATAAAATTGGGGTTTCGATATCGATAAAATCATTTTCATCTAAGAAATCTCTTAAATATTTAAAAACTTTATTTTTAAAAATAATGGTGTCTTTTAAAATATTTCTTCTTAAGTCTAAAAATCTATATTTTAATCTTAGTTCTTCAGATACATTAATTTTATCATTAATTTCAAAAGGCAATTCTTTTGATTTAGAAAGAATAATTAATTCATCAGCAATAACTTCAATTTGTCCGGTAGCTAAATTATCATTATATTCTTTTCTTTCAAAAACTTTTCCTGTAACTTGGATTACATACTCTTTAGCAATAAACAAGTTTTTTTCTTCATTATTAAAGATAATTTGTGTAATTCCTCAACGATCTCTTAAATCAATAAAAGTGAAATTTTTAAATTTTCTTATGTTATGAACTCAACCATATAAAGTAACTGTTTGTCCTACATTTTTTATATTTAATTCGTTATTATTAATTAATTTCATTGTGTATTTCCTTTATAAAAGCTTTTATATCAACTATTTGCAAAATCTTTTTTTCATTTGTACTAAGGTTTTTTAATGTTAGTTCTGTATTTTTTTGATTCTTTTCTTTAAATAAAATATATTTTGCTTTAATGTTTTCTGCTTTTGCAAAAATTTTAGCTATTTTTTGAATTTCTTTATTGGATTCTACCTTAAAGTTGTGTTTTCTTAATTCTAGAATTAGTTTATTATTTATATTAAATTCATCTTCATTAAAACTTGCTACATAAATATCAATTCCAGAATTATAATTAAAATCATTATTAAAGTCTAAAATTTCAATAATTCTTTCAACTCCAATTCCAAGTCCAATTGCAGACATTTGTGGACCATTTAGTTCTCAAAAAAGATTATTATATCTTCCACCACCAATTAATGTACTTTTAGAACCAAGAGCTTTTGAACTTGACTCAAACTCAAAAACAAAATCATCATAATAATCAAGTCCACGAACTAAAAATTCATCTACTTCAAAATCAATATTTTGTTTTTGCATCAACTCCTGCAATTTATTAAATTCATTTTTTGATTTTTCATTAATAAAGTCTAAAATTTTTGGTGCTTGTTTGATAAATGTTTTAGTCTGTTCTATTTTATCATCTAAAATTCTTAAAGGATTTTTTTCTAATCTAATAATTGATTCTTTTTCTAATTCATCTTGATGAGTAATCAAATATTTTTTTAATTCAACTAAATATTTTTTCCTGTCTTCTCTTGAACCTAAACAGTTAATTTTTAACTTTACTTCTTTAATTTTTAAAAGTTCTAAAAATCTTGTAGCAAAACTTATAATTTCAAAATCATATAGATAATTGCTTTGGCTAATATATTCAATTCCAGCTTGATAAAATTGTCTAAAACGTCCTTTTTGTGGGCGTTCATAACGAAACATAGGTCCAAAATAAGCAAACTTATTATTATTTATATATAACTTATTTTCCAAAATAGCCCTTACTGTTGAAGCGGTTCCTTCCGGTCTAAGAGCTAACTCTCTATCGGATTTATCTTTAAATAAATACATTTCTTTATTTACTATATCCGATGTTTCTCCAGATGTTCTAATAAATAAATTTGAATATTCAAAAATTGGAGTTTCTATATATTTAAAATTTCAATTTTTTATAATATTAAAAAAAGTTTCTTGTATTTTTTGTAACAAGAACACTTCTTTATCGTATATATCTTTTGTGCCTTTTGGTTTTATATACATTTTTTTCCTTTTTTATGCTTCAAAATCATTAATACCAACAAAAGTTTGTTCTTTTATTTTTTGAGTATTTCAGTATTTATTTGCAATTCTTTTTGCTTTTCTTTTGTTTCTTCAAGTCTCAACTAATAATCAAATATGACTTGCGATAAATAATGATGAATATGTTCCAAACACAACACCAGTTACCAATGCAATGTTAAAGTATAAATCAGTTGAATCTTTAAAAATAATTAAAATTAATACAGTTAAAATTGTTGTTAAAGAAGTAAAGATTGAACGTTTTATAGTTTCTTTAATAGTTTTATTAACTATAAATCTTAATCTATTATAGTCGTTAACTTCTTTATATGGTAATTCTTTAAAGATTTCTTTAATTCTATCAAAAACAACTATAGTATCGTTAATAGAGTAACCAATTATTGAAAGTATAGCGGCTATAAAAATTGGTGAGATTTGTAATCTGAAAATGATAAAGATTAAGAAAACTATTATAACATTATGAATTAGCGAAATAATTGCAGCTATTGCAAATGTTCATCTTAATCTTAAAATTATATAGAAGATAACAGCAAATAGTGCAACTAATACAGAAATAATAGCATTATTTACTAAACTTCTTGCTTCTTCTGAAGAAATACTATATGTAATAATATTTATATTTTGAAACTTAGTATTTAATTCTGAACTAATTTCATTAAGAATATTAGTTATATTTTGATTAGTTCTAACTATAACATTATAAATATCTGCTTGTTGATCTACTTTTTGAATAATAATTTGATGATTATCGTTTATTATTCCTTTATTTTCAAGAAAGTCTTTGATTTCATTTGCTTTATTTAAAGTTAGAAAATCAAAATCTTTATCTTTAGTTTCAACTAAAATATTTGTTCCACCACTAAACTCTAAAGAAAGGTTAAATCCTTTTATAAAATCCTTATTTATTACTGCAAATGTGGTAAATACAATAAAAGCAGCTATAAAAATAATAACTGGAATGTAGTGAGTAAATTTAACATAATTTAGGTATTCTGGTCTTTCTATTTTTGCAACATAACCTCTTGCATATAAAGGAATGTATTTTTTTCTAACCCCTAATAAAAATTTATTTTTATCAAATACACCCGTTTTTACAAGCATTGTTGTAATTCATTTTGTAAAGAACAGCATAATTAACAATGTAAATAACACAGAAAATAGTAAAGTTACTGCAAAACCTTTAATATCTTTGGTCCCAAAAAAGAAGAGAATTACAGCAACAATTAATGTCGTTATATTCGAATCCAGAATTGTAGAAAAAGAAAATTTATTTGCTTTACTATTTGCTTTAATGCTGCTAGAACCCATATAAATTTCTTTTTTAATCGATTCAAACGATATTATATTCGCATCGACAGACATACCAATTCCTATTATTAAAGCAGCAATAGTAGAAGGTGAATATTCCCCTCTTACTGTTGTGAATAATAATAAAGTTAGAAATATATATAAACTTAAAGAAATTGTAGATAAGAAACCAAGAAGTCCATAATTAACTATCATAAATAAAGCAATTATAGAAATTGAAATTATTCCTGCAATTAAAGCTCCATTAAATGCATTCTCTCCTAAATCTCTAGGTACAAATGATGAAGATAAAAGTTTTAATGAATAATTATCGGTTCCATAATTTATATTTAAAGCTAACTGTTTTGCTTCACTTGATGTGAAATTTCCTTGAATAACAAAAGATTCACCAGATAAAGCACTATTGACTTGAGCAGATGAAATTAAATATTTTTTAGCATCAAATTGTGCTTCTTTTAAAATTGGTTGAAATACAGTTGGTTGATGTGTTTCAGGATTTGTTACAGTTTTTGGTTGTGTTTCTTCATTAACATGAACAAATTTATATGGATTAAATCCAGAATTAACTCATTCATCTCTAAAGTTAGTATTAGCAAGATGGATTAAATCTTTTAAGTTTAATCAAACTAAAATTAAATTTTGGCCAGACGGTCTTTTAGAAATATAGTCAGTAGCTTTTGTTCATTCTAACTCACCAGATTTATCGGCTAAATTAATTAATACTTGATTTCTATTATTGCTGTCAATTTGCTCTTTTGCTCCACCTGATTTAAATGGTGCAACATAATCTCTTTCATTTCATTTATCTACATTTTCAAAATCTAAGGTTTGTCCTGTAGTAAATTTTCCATTGTAAAATAAAGGTTTATTATTTATGTCTGTTATTATAATTTGTTGTTTTGCAATAACTTCATTTGTAAAATCAACAATTTCTTCATTGGTGGTTATTCCACTTCGAGAAATCCTTATTCTACCTTCACCCTCAATTGCAACTTGTGTACCATTTAAACCGACACCACCGGTTAAACGATTAAATATTGCTTGGTCTGCCCTTTTTATTGTTTCATTATCAATTGGTTTATTTTTATCTTCTGAAGTAACTTGAACAAGAACTTCAGCACCACCACCATATTCAATAGATTTATTAATATTTTTTGAAATATAATATTTGCTTCCTAACGTAATTGAAACTATGACTGTTGAAAAAGTGAAAAAAGCAATAAATCACCTTTTTCAATTTTTAGCACTAAATATATTTCTAAAAAACTTTTTCATAATAATATTTTATATTATAAGGTATTTTTAGTTATTTTTAACTAATATAGTTATATTTTTTTAAATATTCTTCTCCTTCAATCGTAATTCTTCTCCCTCTACTAGTTTTTTCAATTAAATTTAATTCCAATAAATTGGGTTCTATATTTAACAATATGTTATCTTTATTATCTTTTAAAATTCCTGAAATTACATCCAAAGATACACTTTTTCTTTTGAAAATATTACCTAAAAGTTTTAAATAATCAACATGTAAATGAGTTAAACCATTATGATGAATTCCAATATTTTTAAGAGTTTCATCAATCAAATTTTTATCGATTTTAGATTTTTGAGAAAAAATATAAAAATCTCTGATTCTTTTTAAAATATTGTTTAAAATTCTTGGTGTACTATTAGCAAATTTGGTGATATATCTTATATCATTATCTGAAATTTCTATATTTAATTTTGATGAAGAATTTTTTGCAATAATTTTCATTTCTTCTGGAGAATATTTTTGTAATTTTGCAATGAAACCAAAACGGTCTTTTAATGGTTGACTTAATCTTTCAAATTTGGTTGTAGCACCTATTAAAGTAAACTCAGGTAATTTCATTCTCATTATTTTATTTTCCCCATCTACGCCAATTTGAATATCAATTACATATTCTTCCATTGCTGTATAAAGTAATTCTTCCATATTTCTATTCATAGAATGAATTTCATCAATAAAAATTAAATCTCCTTTTTTAACAGAACCAAAAATTGAAAGAATATCCGATTTTTTCTCTATTAAAGAACCTTGTATAAACTTAATTTGACCATCTAATTCCGTTGAAATAATTTTTGCTAAAGTTGTTTTTCCAAGACCCGGTGGTCCAAAAAACAATAAATGATCAAGAGTTTTTTTACGCTTTTTTGATGAACCTATTAAAACTTTAATTGTATTAACTAGCTCTGTTTGACCAATAAATTCATCGAAATTTTTTGGTCTAATTTCTAAATTCTCTTGCATTAGAAATTAATTTAATAGCTTCTTCAACTAAGAATTCAAAATTTTCACTTGGTTCTAAAGATGAAATTGCATAATCAATTTGTCTTTTTTGGAAACCAAGAACTTTAAGTGTATCTTCTAATTCGCTCATTACTTTAAAATCAAGTTTTGAATTAGACTCATTTTCAAATTCATGAGATTCATTTTCTGTACTGTTTTCATCTACTTTTTCTTCTTTGGATTTTAAATTACTTAATATTTTTCTATATTTATTTTGAAAATCAAAAACAATTTGTCTTGCAATTTTTTGTGATATATAAGTATATTTTGAAAGTCTTTCTCAATCGCCTTCTGCAATTAAATTAATTCCTTTTTCTCATCCTTCAGAAATAAAGGATAATGCTGTTTTAGGACCAACTCCTGATATTGTTAATAAGTCTTCAAATAAAATTCTTTCTCTAAAATTTTCAAATCCATATGTTGTTTTTTGATAATCATTTTCTCAATTGTAAATATAAACTTTTCTATTTTCTCCTTTTTCGAATTTATCACTATTGACAACATATATAAGATGTCCTGTTGATGAACTTTCTAATATAATGTAATTTTTGTTTTTTGAAACTATTTTTCCTATTTTATAAATTTCCATTTTTTTCCTCCATCTAAAAGTTTCTTTTTTTTATAAAAAACAAATAAAAAAGAAAAAAATTAGGAAAATAAGTTGATTTTTCCTAAAATTTTTAACTCATTAAATTATTTTTTAAGATTTTCACTTTTCAAATCAAAGAAGTATAAATCTTTTTAAGTATATTAATTATTACATTATAGTAAAATAATTATATAAATATAAATGTGAGGAGAAAAATGAATTTATTAGAAAAGTATAAAAAAGAAATTGAAGAAATTTCTTCCAAAGAGTTAAATCAAGATCAAAAAGATTTAGCAATTAAAATTTTAGAAAAATTTAATGATAATGAATTGGAATATGTATTTCAATTTATTGCGCAAAGAGTGAAAACAGGATTTAGATTTGATGTGGCTCCTGAAAATGATTCACAAACAATTGCATTATTACAAAAGAATGAAAAACTTTCTTTTGTTTTAGACAAAAACAAATCAAAAGAAAATACTTTAATCATAGGTGAAAACTATGATGCATTAAAGAATCTGCTTGTAATAGAGAGAGAGAGAGAGAGAGCGGGGCTTGAATATAATTACGACTTAATCTATATTGATCCTCCTTACAATACAGAAGCAACCAAAGAAGATGGTAATAGTGTTGCTAATGATAAAGAAAATATTAATGCAAATAAATTTGTTTATAGAGATAAATATTCTAGAAATGGTTGATTAAACTTTATGAATGAAAGACTAAGACTAGCAAAAAAACTGCTCAAAGATGATGGAGTTATTTTTGTTTCTATCGATGATGGTCAACAAGCTTATCTAAAAGTCTTAATGGATGAAATTTTTGGTGAAGAGAATTTTGTAGCAAATTTAAACTGAGTAAAAAAACATGGTCCTGGTGGAAATACATCTTTTAATTATTCAATTGTTAAAAATACAGAATACATTCTTACATATGCTAATGATATAAATATAAAGCAATTTAACTATAAAAAACATAACGAAGAAGAATTTGAAAAACTAGGTTATGTAAATAAAGATGAATTTTTTGAAGAAAGAGGTTATTATAAATTAACGGATCTACACCATCCTTCCTCAACAGGTAGTTTTCAATATATAAAATCACTTGATTATTTAATTACTGCACCTGATGGTACAGAATTTTCTTTATATAATAATATAATAAAACCAGAATCCGCCCGTTATACATGAGGCTATGAAACTTATTTAAAAGGTAGAGAACTTGGTTTTATTGAATGTGTTAAAAATTCGGAAGGTTATTGAATTGCTAAAAGAAAACAGTATCAATATGTTAAATTTAATCCTAAAACCAAAGAAATTATAAAATTAGAAGCAGGGCAACCATATGAAAATATAATTGATGATTTTTATTCTTCTGAAGGTGGAAGTGATATGAAAAATATACTTTCCGACAAAAATTCTTTTGATTTTCCAAAACCTTCTAATTTAATAAAGTTCATTATTAATTTAGCATCCGAAAGAAAAAATATAAGAGTTCTCGACTTCTTTGCTGGTTCAGGAACAACAGGACATGCTGTTCTAGAACTAAACAGAGAAGATGGTGGAAATAGAACTTATACGCTTGTAACTAACAATCAAAACAACATTGCTATAGAAGTTAATTACGAACGTTTATACAGAATAAATACAGGAAAAGGAACAAAAGGAGAAACTTTTGATTGATTAAAAAATAATAATCCATATAATTCTAATTTAAATGTTTTTGATATTAAATATATTGATGCAAGTCCTTTTAGTAATATAGAAATAAAAGAAATAATAAAAGAGTTAATAAAAGTATTAAAAGAATTTGGAATCAATAATCTAAATATTGATAATTTAGGTGATACAAAAGAATTATTAAACTCTTTACTTTCCTTAAAACCACAAGTAAAGGAAGAAAATGGAACTAATTAAACCACAAATTAATGCTATTAATAAACTTTTAGAAAGAGCTAAAAATAGTATTAACAATAATTTTAAAGATGTTGTTTATTTTAAAGCACCTACTGGTTCAGGTAAAACTTTTATGATGATTAATTTTATTGATCAATTAATTGAATGAAATAAAACTAATATAGGACAAAAAATTATTTTTGTCATTACAACACTTTCAAATGCAGAGTTACCTAAGCAACTTGAAGATAATTTTAATGAATATAAACATTATATTCAAAATAAAAATCTTGAAGTTGAAAGAATTGAATCTCCTTCAAATACTAAAAGAAATTCAAGGATAGATAAAAATTATCAATTTTTTGCTAATGAAAATAAAGTATTTATTATTGGTGGTGCTTCTTTTAGAAAAAAATCTATTTTAAGAGAACAAGGTTCAATAGAAAATCTTTTAGGTGAAATTAAATTAAATAATTATAAATTAATTTATATTCGTGATGAAGCACACATTGGTGCCGATACAAGCAAAAAAACAAATAAAGAAGAAATTTCTTTTGAAGAAAACATGCAGTCTAACGCTCTTTTTATTATTAAAATGACTGCAACTCCTGATCAAAAATATTCTTTAATTGAACTTTCTGAAAAAGATTTAATTGAAGATGATATTAAACTATTAAAATCAATAAAAAAATATAATGATGGTTTAGAGCAAGAAGAATCATTTTTGGATAATGAAAAAATTTTAAGAACTGCTTGCTTAAAATTCAAGGAAATTAAGAAAAAATATAACGATAGTATCACTGAACCTGATTTAGTAGGTATAAATGCAGCAATGCTTATACAAGTAGATAATAATAGTGCAATAGATACAGAAAAACAAAAGGAATTTGAACAAAACTTATCCTTAATTATTAAAATTTTGGAAGAAAATAATTTAAATTGAGTGAAATATTTTGATCAAAATAATAAAGAAAGTAGTTTAAGACTAAAAGATAATTATAGTTTAAGAGATTTATCTAAAAATAATTCTCCTGTTGATGTTATTATTTTTAAAGTAGGACCTTCTACAGGTTGAAACATTCCAAGAGCATGTATGTTAGTACAACTAAGAAATATTTCATCCAATAATTTAAGTATTCAAACAATTGGAAGAATAAAAAGAAATCCTGTTCCTAAATCTTCTTTAAAAGAAAATAGTATTGCTAGAAATTATTATATTTACAGTAATGTTGATAGAGAAGACAAACAGCAAAAATTAATAGTTCTAAAAGATAAGTTTAAAGAAGAAGAATTTACCTTTGGAATATTAAAAAATATCAATACAAGCAAAGAATTGAATTTAAAAGAATATGAGAATAAGATAATAGAAATCATTAGCAAATTTAATGATAAAGAATTTTTAAATTCTATAGATAATTTAAAAAGTGAATTTATAAAAAATGGTTTTATAGTAGCAGAAGCAAAAAAATACGGAAATAATGAAATAATTTCTTTTAAAATTCAAAATAAAATTGAAATGGAAATTTTTAATTTAAGAGAATTAAATAATAATCAAAAATATTTAACTAACACAATTAAAAATAAGTTAAAAGAATTTTTTGAATCAAAACTAAAAAACAAAATTACTAAAACTATTTTTTGATATTTAATAATCAAGCACAAACTTCAGTTTTTTATTAAAAGTTTTAATTCTTCCATAGAAAAAATGATTCAAACTCAAGAAATAAAATTTGTTTTAGAAAATGGAAAAAAATTACCTGAAAACTTTATTGATTCTTTATCAGATAATCAAATTCAATTAAAAGAAAAATATGCATATAAAGAATTAAATAACGAATTTATTAATTTAACTTCTGACTCTAATCCTGAAACTATTTTTATTAAAACTGTTAAAAATACTATCAAAAATAATGAAACAATTGGTGAAAAATTAATAGTATGAACCAAAAATCCTGTTTATTCTGGAATTAATTTTCAATACTATAATCATGATTTTGAAATCGCTAATAGTTTTCCTGACTTTCTTATTAAATATGAAAATCATTACATTTATGTAGAAGTAAAAAGTTATAATTCTGATATTGATGATAAAAAAACAAAAGCATTATTAAATGCATATAAAGAATATATAAATCAAAATCAAGATAAAAAAATCAAATTAAGCTTAATTGTTGCTAAAGTCGCTAATGAAGGATATATTTATTTTGAAGGCTCAAGCTTAATTAACGATCTTAATGAACGACTTTCAAATCCTAATAATACTTTAAATTTAATAAACATTTTAAAAGCATAATTAACTAAAATACAGAAATTTCCTTTATATTAAAAATTTTAAATAAAAAAGATAACCTTAATAAAGTAGAACAATTTATTAGTACATTTTTCCTGGTGATATCACCAGGAATTTTTTTTAATTTTGAACAAAAGAATTTCAATTTTCATTAGGTGTTTTTCAATTTAAAACTGATTGAATTCTTTCTTTAAACAGGGAATAAATTTGGGGTTTCCAAATTTATGTCCCTGTTTAGATTTAGCAAATTAATTAAATTTTCAATTGATTTAAATTAAAACAAGTTATGTTATGTATAATTTAATTAAAGAAAAAATATAATAGATCGACTATTTCTAAATTTTAAAAAAATTTAAAATTTAAATATAATAAATAAAGTGTAGGATTAATAAATTTATTGAATGATATTCGAAAACAACAAATGAATAAATAGGGAGATATATGGAAAATAGTAAAATTGAATATAAAATTGATATTCCAGATAAAGCAAATAAACTAAAAGCAGAAATAGTTTCTTTTTTAAACAGCAAGGGTGGAGAAATACATCTTGGTGTTAGAGATGATGGTAGTATTGATGAAGAATTGATAGAAAATAAAAAACAAGAATGGGAACAATTGCTATCTAATTGAGTTTCAAATGCTTTTAGTCCAAATGTTATAAATTTAATTGATATTCTTCCTAATGAAATACCTTTTAAAATCAAAATATCTGAAGGTAAAGAGAAACCTTATTTTTATAAAGAAGGGGAAGGATTTAATTCTAAAGGGATTTTTATTCGAGTTGGCAGTACAAAAAGAGTTGCGAGTTTTAACGAGATTGAAAGAATGATTAGAAATCATCCATCAAATGATTTTGAATCAAATAGTATTGATAGAAATGATTTAACTTTTACATATATTGAAAATAGATTTAAAGAAAAAAATATAAAATTTGATATATACGCTTTATCCTTAAAAGGAAAAAATGACAAATATAATAATGCTGCTTTACTGTTAAGCGATCAAAATCCAACAATAAGTAAATTTGCAGTGTTTCAAGATAAGGGAGTTATTGAATTTTTAGATAAAAAAGAATTTACTGGTTCAATTTTAAAACAACTAGATGAGATATTGTATTTTGCTAGTTTATCTAATAGAAAAAGAGTTACTATTTCAGGCAAACCAGATAGAGAAGAGTATTTAGATATTCCTAAAAGAGCATTGAGAGAAGCTATTGTGAATTGTTATTGCCATAGAGACTATACGCTTAGTGGTGATGTAAAAATTGAATTTTATATAGATAGAGTTCAAATTTTTTCACCAGGTAGTTTACCTGATGGTTTAACTCTTGAAAATATAAAGATGGGGATGGCTGCAAAAAGAAATAAAATTATTATAAATGCATTAGATAAAATTGATATGATAGAAAACTATGCAACAGGAGTAAGAAGGATATTCGAGGATTATTCTGATTTTAAAAAACAACCTAAATACTATATTTCTGATAACGGCGTGATTGTTACATTATTCAATAGAAATTATAAAATAGAAGATGAAGCCCAAAATGAAGCCCAAAATGAAGCCCAAAATGAAGCCCAAAATGAAGCCCAAAATTTAAAACAAAATACTAAAAAACGAATAGAGAAAATTTTAGAGTTAATGAAAGTAAATAATAATATAACAAGAAGTAATCTTAAAAATATATTAGGAGTGTCTAAAACAACAATTGAACGTGATATTGCTAAATTAAAAGAAGAAAATAAAATAGAATATATAGGAAGTTCAAAAAAGGGTTATTGAAAAATAAAAAATAATTAAATGAGAATTAATAAAAATCAAAACACAATAAAATGTAATTAAATCAGATAAATAAAAACCGTTTTGCCCCATAAAACAGGCATAAACAGTTTTTTAATACATTAAACTGAGAAAGCTTAACCAAATGTTTTTTCAATTTATGACTTTATATTAATAATCCTAAATAAAAAAAGATAACTTACTTAGAGTTATCTTTTTCTTTGATTTTAGCAAGTATTTCTTCTATTCTTTGTGCATTGTCTAATACTTCATCTAAAAAGAAATGTAATTGTGGCACTGTTCTAGAATTTACTATTTTGGATAATTGAGTTCTAATAAATCCTTTTGCATTATTTATTGCTTCTAAACCTTTTTGAGGTGATTTTATAAAACTTAAATAAATTTTTAAATGTGAACCATCGTTAGAAAGTTTTACATCATTTACAGTTGCTCCAATTATATTAGCATTTGTTATTTCTTCACTTATAATTTTAGAAACTAGTAAAAAATAGTGGGATTCTTTTTTTCTTAATGTAATTGAGTTCATATTATTCTTCAATTAAAACATCTTCAAATGCTTGAATAGTATCATCAACTTGAATTTCGTTATATTTATAAATATGACAACCAAATTCCATACCCATTGCTACTTCTTTAGCATCATTTGGACCTTTTCTTAAAGAGTCCAATTTTCCTGTATAAATAACTTTATTTTTTCTAATAACTTTAACTTTACAGTTATTTTTAAATTTACCACTAATCATAGTACATCCAGCAATAATCCCAACTTTTGAATAACTAAAAAGTTTAAGAACTAATGCTTCACCTATATTAACTTCTTCATATTTTGGTTCTTTATAACCTTTTAATAAAGTCTCTACTTCTTCGGTGATTTTATAAATTACAGAATATTCTTTTATCTCTATTTTTTGCTGAGTTGCAAACTGTTTTATAGAGCTTGGGACATTTGTATTAAATACATAAATAATTGCATTTGATGCTTCTGCAAGTAAAATATCTGCTTTTGTAACATCTCCAACAGAAGCATGTACTACATTAACAAAAGCTTCATCGTTTTTTAATCTCTCTAAAGATGATTTTATAGCTTCTGAAGTTCCGTGCACATCGCTTTTGATAATTAAATTAATAACTTTTTTACCTTCTTCAAAAATTACGGAATTTCTTTCTTTTAGTTGTGTTTGTTTATCTACAAAAGCTTTTTCTTCAGCTAAATTTTTAGCAAATTTTTCTTCTGGAAAACCAAAGAATTTATCTCCTGCTAAAGGCACATAATTTAAACCAGTAACAACTACAGGAGTACCTGGAGTTGCTTTTTCAAGAATTTGTCCATGTGCATCATGCATTGTTCTAATTTTTCCGTATTTAGAACCTGCAACAATAAAATCTCTTGGATAAAGGGTACCATTTTGAACAATTAATGTTGCAGTAACTCCTTTACCTTTGTCTAATTTTGATTCAACTACAGTACCAATAGGATATCTATTTCTATTTGCTTTTAAATTTAAAACTTCTGCTTGTAAATTAATAGCCTCAAATAAATCATTTAATCCTTGACCTGTTTTTCCTGAACCATATACAAATATATTTTCTCCACCTCAATCTTCTGGAAGAATATTATGTGTTGAAAGTTCAGATTTTACCCTTTCAATATCAATTGAAGGTTTGTCAATTTTGTTAACAAAAACAATTATAGGAACTTTTGCATTTCTAGCATGATCAATTGCTTCAACAGTTTGAGGCATAACCCCATCATCGGCAGCAACTACTAAAATAACAATATCTGTAATTTTTGCTCCTCTAGCTCGCATTTCAGTAAATGCTTCATGACCTGGAGTATCTAAAAAGGTTATTTTTTTGTTTTGGTATTCTACTTGATAAGCTCCTGTATGTTGAGTGATTCCCCCAGCTTCTCCACTTGCTACATTACTTTTTCTTATAGTATCTAATAATGTTGTTTTCCCATGATCAACATGCCCCATAATTGTAATAATAGGTACTCTATTTTCAAGTTCACTTTCATGATCACTTATTTCAACTTCATCCATAAAGTTGGAAGCATTTATTTCTACTTCTTTTTGAAAATCAAAACCATATTCAATACACAATTCAGCTATTTCATCTTCAGAAAGTGTATGATTTAAAGTATACATTTTTCCTTTTTTAAAAAGGTTTGTAATGATTTCATTAGCAGGTTTATTAATTTTTTTTGTAAATTCTGCAATTGTCATTGCTCCTGTAAAAATAAAAATACCATCTTTTAATTCAGTTTTTACACTAACTAACTGGGATTTAATTTCTTCTGTATTAGATTTTCTAATGTGTTTCTTTGCCATAAATTAGTTCTATTTCCTTTCTTAATTGATCGTAATTTTCTTTTGTTATATTCATTTTAAAAGACTTATTAAGAAGTTTTTTCTCAAAAGCTTTTAAAATGCTCTCTTTGACATTTTCTATATAAGCTCCACGCCCTTGTAGATTTTTATTTTTGTCTATAATTACTGTATTTTCCTTTGTTTTAGTAAAACGCATTAATTTTGTTATAGGGATGATATTGTTTGAAAAAATGCATTTTCTTGAATAGTCATTATTCATTTTCTTCATCATCTCAATCAGCATCATTTATATCAAAATCAAAATCATTTAAACCAGCAAATTCAGCTAAATCATTATCCATTTTGTAATTCTTAATTTCTTCACTAATTTGTTTTAAATCTTCTTTTGTATAAAGTTCTTCTGTTTTTGGTTTGTTGTTATCAATATTATCTTGAAAATCAGAAAATGCATTGTCAAAAATGCTATCACCATCAAATTTATTTACATTTGCTTTTCTATTATTTTTAACTACAGAATCTTTTTCAACTTTAGTTGATGATTTTGAAGTTGAATCATTTTTTTCTACTTTTTGTTCGCTATTTGCTGTTTCTTCAGAAATATTTAAACCAAAATCTTCGTTATATTTTTGAATATCTTTATCAAATTCATCAAGTAAATAATTAGGATTAATTTTAGATTTACTATTTCTTGTTTTATTAGTAGTATAAGGTGCTTTTTTGATTTTAGCATTTGCTGAAGTTCTATTTTTAAATTCGTTTTCGATTGTTTCTAATTCACTTTCAGAACTAATATTTCCATTTCAGTTTAATTTAAAACCATCATTTAAAGCTTTTGAATAAGAATAAATATCAATTCTTGATCTTGTTAATTCAGAAGCTAAAGTAACATTAATTCCTTTTTTACCAATAGCAAGCGAATGTTGTGAATCAGGAACAACAACAACAATTTTATTAAGTTTTTTAGATTTAAATGGTAAAACAGAAACTATTCTTGTTGGTGCTAAAGCATTTACTATAAATTGGTTTAAATCTTCTGAATATTCAATAATATCCACTTTTTCTTCTCCGAGTTCATTTACTATTAATTCAATTCTGCTTCCGGATTTTCCAACTAATGCTCCAACATTATTAATCACTGTTCCAGATGTAGATTTAATAGCAACTTTTGATCTTTCACCTGCGTGTCTTGCGATTCTAAAGATTTCTATTTCTCCTGCTGCAATTTCAGGAATTTCTTTTTCAATTAAGTCTTTTAAGATGTTATTTGATGAGTTAGAAATAATTATTTGTGTATCTTTTACTTCTTCAAGCACATCTTCAATATAAACATCTTCGCTTAAACCAAGCTCATTCTTCTTTTTAGAATTTGTAGCTAAGTGTTTAGGCATAAATGCATGAACTTGATCGTCTTCAATTTCATATAAGTATCCTGCTCTTAATTTAGAAATTAATTTTGCTTTTACTACTTTTCCTTTTAAAGTTGAATATTTTTGATAAACAGCTTCTCTTACAAGTTCGGCAATTTTTTGTTTAAATTGTTGCTGAACTGGTGAAAATATATTTTTTGGCAAAGTTTCAAAATCAATATCAATAGAAACTTTTTCATCTTCTTGAACTTTGTGTGCAAATAATTGTTTTGCTTGTGAAATGGAAATTTCACAAGTTTTTAAACCTTCATCTGCTGCAATATCTTCATTATAAGTTTCGTCAGAAACTACTAAAGCTGTTTTGTTTACTAATCTAATATTTTCATTTTCATAATCAACAATTAGTTCTATTTCAGCGTCAGGATCTAAGTTTTTAGTAATTGTTTTTATAAAAGAATCTTCAAGAATTTTCATAATTGTTTGTATATCTATTTTTCTAAATTCTGAAATTTCTTTTAATTGATTAAAAAATATTTTGTTCTTTGAAATATTTTTAGAATTTACAGATTTTCTTGCCATTTTTCTCCTAAATATTTATATATAAATTAATTTTTTCTATTTTTTCTTTGTTTATTTCTTCTTTTTTCATTCTGCCTTTTAAATTAATTTCTAGTAATAAAGTATTTTCATTGTTTTGGATTAATTTTCCTATAATAAAATCTTTTTCATTAAATCAAATTTGAATTTTTTTGTTGATAAATTCTTCTATATTTTCTATATTTATATCAATATCAGACCCTTTAGAAAATACATCTAAATAATATTCTTCTTTTATAGAATCTTCTTTATCTAAAAAGTCAGATATTTTTCTTGAAATTTTTTCAATATCATTCAAATCAGTAAAATTTGTTTTTATTATTAAAAAATTAAGACTTCCTTCTTTTTCAAAATAAGCTTCTAAAATTGAACTAAAATTCTCTTTTAATTTTTCTAAAATATCCATTTTTCTCCTTAAAAATATATGAAAAGGTTGCTAACAGCAACCATTTTTTTATTACTATTAATATAATTATAAACCAATAATATTTTTTTATAAATAAATTATGCAAATTATTAATTTCTTCTTTTTTCGTTTTTCCCTTCAGTAGATATGATTTTAAGTGGTCTAGAAAGTATAAAATGAATAGAATCTTTTTTAATATATTCTTTTTTTTCATCTGCTTTTACATCATAATCTTGTACTTTTCTTTCTCTAGAAAAAGTTAAATCATAATCATAGAAGTTTTCTGAGTCTTGATTTGCAATTATTTGAGCATTTTCCCTTGCACTTAAATCATTTTCAATGTTATATCAGTCGTTTAAATAATTTCGAGATGTGAAACCTAAATTTTCTGTTGTAAATACATTTATTATAGGCGAAGATGAGTGAAACTTATCAATTTCTTTTTGCAAAATACCTGGAAATATTTTTTCTATTTTAGGTTTTGGAGTAGAAAATCATTTATAATTTTCATTTGCTTTATACTGAAAAATACCAAAATTAGACAATAAATTTATTTTAGAAAAATAGTTATTATTATAATCTTCAGGTAAATATAAAGCTTTATTAAAAGCAAAGCGTCCTTCTAAATGTAAATTTGGAATTGATAATAAGTATTCCATTATTGTTGTATTAATGGAAAAAATTTCATTATAATCTTTATCACTTTGAGAAAAATTAAATTTAAATTTATAATTACTCTCTTTTACTAAATAAATTTCATTTCCGTTTTTGTATTTTATTTTTTTATTTGGAGCTAATTTATCAATAACATCTTTATAAACCTTGAATTTAAATTGAAAGTCTAATAATCACTTAAAGAAAATTTCTGTTTTTTCTTGCTTAAAATATATAAAAATGTTTTCATTATTAAAATTTTCTAATTTTATGCTTTCATAAGTAGGTCTTAATTCTATTAATTTATTAACATTTATTATTTCGTAATAATCTCTGTTATTAAAATCAAATTCTTCAAAGTCATCAAACACATAATTGTCAGTTCCTACGTATTTTTCTTTATATTTGTTAAAAAGTTCATCATATTTTTGTTCTTCAGGTGTTTTTGGAAAATCCGGTTCTTTAGACTTTTCTTCATAATTACAACTTGCTACCAAATTTACAGAAGCAAAAGTTAAGGTTGCTGCACTATTTAATAATATTTTCTTTTTCATTATTTTGTTCCTTCTATTTTTTTAGCTCTATATTTTATGTAATCTTTTAAATATGACATCATCCCTTCTTGTGAATCGAAGAAAAGTTCTTGATTATTTAAATCTATTGTTCACAAGTTGTAGTAATTAGATTTTATTTCGATAGATTTGTTAGTTTCTACATAAAATCTTCTTTCTGCAACAGGCAGAATTAATTTACCGAGAATTAATCTATAATTTAATTGGAAAATTTTAGGATCATTAAATTCAAATAATTCTTCTCTAAAAGGTTGTCCACGAGAGATAAGGGTACTTTTTAGTCCTGGTATGTAATATCTTTCTTTAGGTTTCATTCTTTTTAAAAGATATTCTTCTAAATTAGATTCTTCAGTTTGGTTTGCTAATTCTGTAATATTTGTATATCTTGAATTGTAATTATAGATTTTTTCTCTGCATCATCTACAGAAATAAAGTTTTTTAAAATTCCTATTTTGGTATTTTCTAAGAATAAAAATTCTTTGTTTTTTCAAAAAAAGAATTAACGTCTTCTTTTTTCGTTTTCCCCTTCAGTTGATATAATTCTTAAAGGTCTTGACAATATAAAATGAATAGAATCTTTTTCTATGTGTTTTCTATAATCTTTTATTTCACTATCATATTCTTTTTCCAATCTTTCTCTAGAAAAAGTTAAATCATAATCATAAAA
Organism: Mycoplasma sp. 613B; assembly: GCF_054343485.1. NCBI lineage: Bacteria > Bacillati > Mycoplasmatota > Mollicutes > Mycoplasmatales > Mycoplasmataceae > Mycoplasma > Mycoplasma sp. 613B. Next base: position 72,770 of record NZ_JBTGVH010000001.1, read on the forward strand.
ATTTTCTGAATCTTGATTTGCAATTATTTGAGCATTTTCCCTTGCGTTTCAATCATTTTCAATATTATATCAATCATTAAAATAACTTTCTGATGTATTACTAATATCTAAAATAGAAGAGAAATTTATTTTAGGATTACTTGTATTGAATTTAACCATATCTTCTTTAGATATATCTTCTGAAAATTTGTTTAATTTAGGTTTTTGAGTTGAAAATAATTTGTATTTTGAATTAATTAAATTTGGAAAATTTATATTAGAAAATATAGACAATTCAGAAAAGTAATTATTTTTCATTTCTTCTTGAAATATTAAATTTGAATTAAAATAAAAATAACCCTTTATCTTGACATTTGGTATTAATAAAAGTTTTTCCATAATGAATGGATACATTGCAACTACAATTAAATAATCATCTTGTTTTTTAGAAAAAGTGAAATCAAAATTACTTTCTTTTACTAAATATATATCTTCTTTATTATTATTTTGTTTAATTTTTTTATTTGGAGCAAATTTATCAATTACATCCTTGTATACTTTAAATTTAAAATTGTAATCTTTTATTCAATCGTAAAGTTTCTGAAATTCTTCTTTCTTAAAATATCAAAAAATATTATTATTGTTATTGTTGATATTTTTATTTTCTTCAGAAGGGTAAGTATCTTGAAAATACTCATCTATTTCAATTAATTTTTTCATATTTACAATTTCATAGTGTTCATGATTATTAAAATCAAATTCCTCAAAATCATCAAACACATAATTATCAGTTCCTACGTATTTTTCTTTATATTTGTTAAAAAGTTCTTCATATTTTTGCTCTTCAGGTGTTTTTGGAATATCTGGTTCTTTAGTTTTCTCTTCATTACAACTTGCTACCAAATTTACAGAAGCAAGGGTCAAAACTGTTGCACTGGTTAATAATATTTTCTTTTTCATTATTTTGTTCCTTCTATTTTTTTAGTTCTATATTTTATGTAATCTTTTAGATATGACATCATTCCTTCTTGAGAATCAAAGAATAACTCTTGATTATTTAAGTCTATTGTTCACAAATTGTAATAGTTAGATTTTATTTCAATCGATTTGTTATTTTCTACGTAAAATCTTCTTTCTGCTACAGGCAGAATTAATTTTCCTAGAATTAATCTATAGTTTAATTGGAAAATTTTAGGATCATTAAATTCGAATAATTCTTCTCTAAAAGGTTGTCCACGAGAAATTAATGTACTTTTTAATCCTGGTATGTAATATCTTTCTTTAGGTTTCATTCTTTTTAAAAGATATTCTTCTAAATTAGATTCTTCAGTTTTGTTGACTAATTCTGTAATGTTGGTATATCTTGAATTGTAGTTGTAGATTTTTTTCTCTTCATCATCCACTGAAATAAAGTTTTTTAAAATTCCTATTTTGGTATTTTCTAAGAATAAAAATTCTTTGTTTTTTAAAAAGTATTGATTAAAATTTCCTAAAATCTTAAGCAATTTTTCATCTTTTTTAGTTTTATTATTTTCATAATAATCTAATCAAATGCTTCTTAGTTGATTTAGTCCATTTATAGTTGAATCTGTTTTATTTATGTATTTTATTTTTTGATTATTAAATGGATTTTTTATTAATTTTTGATGATTAATAATTGTATAATCATTTTTTTCGATATTTTCAAATAATGATATATTATTTTGATTTTTATAAACAAATTTATCATTTAAAGAAAAGAATTTATTTTTAGTAAAAATTCGATATATAAGTAATTTATTATCTGCAAGTCTATCTTTAATTAAAAAAGGTAAAGAGCTAAAATTTAAATTTTTATTTACTGTTTTTTTATTACTTTGTTTAGAAATAGAATTTTCATAACTATAAATATATTCTGGAAGTCAAGAAATCAATTGTTTATTTGATTCAGATATAAACTTTTTCTTACTTTCTACATCCAACATTAAATCATTATTAAATTCTTTATATCTTTCTTTTAATTGAGAATTATTTTTAAACATTTTATTGAGAGTTAAGACTATTTGATTATTTAGGGTTTGTATGTTTAAATTTTTAATTCTATTTTCAAAAACTCTTTTTAATTTATTTGTATCTAATTTTAAGTTGACTTCTATATTGAAATTATTTCATGCTCTTGCTGAATCATAAGAATCCAAAATGCTTACTGGTGCTTTGGAAAAACCCAAAAGTCTTAGAAAAGCATACTCATCTAGTTTTCATTTAGTCTTTGTTTTTATATGCATATGATTTATTGATAAAAAGTTTTTATCTTTGAGTCTGAGTGTAACATCTCCAACTTTATTTACTGTAAAATTATATTTCTGTTCTAAATCTGTTGTGAAATAATCATTAGAATTTTTCATTGTTTCTAAAACGTTTTCCACATTATATTTATCAATATAATTTTGACTAACATTTTTTTCTAAAGTAAGACCATTTTCGTCATTTTGCATAATGTATCAATTACTTTCATTATCATTAACAGAAACTTCAAAACCATTGTTTGATTTGTTTTTATCTCCTTTTGTTTCAACTAATTTAAATTGTAATTTAAAAACGTTTTCATTTTTCATATCAAATAAATCATCAATAAAATGATTCATAACATTTTCTAAATAATTTTCTAAATCAGTATTATCTCTATGATAAATATAGTCGTTTCCATTAAGTGTAATTCCTTGTTTTTCCTGATTAATTTTCACATTTTCTAAATCATCTTTATGACGTATAATTACATCTTTTTTTGATAATTTTTCATACAATTTATCTATATCATCCTGTATAAATGGATTGATTTTTAGATCATATTCTGGTTGATTTACTTCTTTAACTTTAAATTCATAAAACGGATTATAAGTTAAGTTTTCTTTAATTCCTTCAACTATGCTTAACTGTGCTTCTTCTTGTGTATCAAAAGGATTATTGAAACTATCAAAGTATTTTTTAACTATTCTGTTTTCAGAAATATATGAATCAATTGCAAGTCTTTGATTATCAACATAATTTCCAAAAATATCTCTGTATGCAGGTTTTATTTTTTCTCGATCGTATTTATAAAGTTTTTCTGTTTCGAGAAAAACTTGACTGTACTGATTATTTGTATCTTTCAGACCAATTGCACTTGTGAATCTTCTGTTTCCTATTTTTAATAATTCATTTAGAATTTTAATTTTGTTTTTGATTTTTTCCTTCAGTAGATATAATTTTTAAAGGTCTTGACAATATAAAGTGAATAGAATCTTTTTCTATATGTTCTTTATAATCGTCTATTTCACTAGAATATTCTCTTTCTAATCTTTCTCTAGAAAAAGTTAAATCATAATTATAAAATTTTTCTGAATTTTGATTTTCAATTATTTGGGAATTTTCCCTTGCACTTAAATCATTTTCAATATTATATCAATCGTTAAAATCATTTTCAGACTTAAAACCAAAATTAAAAGTTGTGGATAGATTTATTATAGGTGTATAAGAATTAAATTTCTCAATTTCTTTTTTTGAAATACCTGGTATTAATTTTTCTATTTTAGGTTTTGGAGTAGAAAATCATTTATAATTTTCGTTGTTTTTATATTCAAAAAAAGTATAATTAGATAATAAATTTATTCTAGAAAAATAGTTATTTTCATAATTTTTAGGAAAATATACCACTTTGTTAAAAACAAAACGACCCTCTAAATGCAAATTAGGAATAGATAATAATCCTTCAATAATAGAAGTATTGATTGAAAAAACTTCATTATAATCCTTATCACTTTCAGAAAAATTAAATTTAAATTTATAATTGCTCTCTTTTACTAAATAAATTTCTTTTCCATCATTATATTTTATTTTTTTGTTTGGAGCCAACTTATCAATAACATCTTTGTAAACTTTTAATTTAAACTTAAAATTTGATAATCAATTAAAGAAAATCTTGGTTTTTTCTTGCTTAAAATATATAAAAATATTTTCATTATTAAAATTTTCTAATTTTTCATATTTATAAATTGGTCTTCTTTCTAATAATTTATTAAGATTTATTATTTCGTAATAATCTCTATTATTAAAATCAAATTCTTCAAAGTCATCAAACACATAATTGTCAGTTCCCACGTATTTTTCTTTATATTTGTTAAAAAGTTCATCATATTTTTGCTCTTCAGGTGTTTTTGGAAAATTAGATTTTTCGATTTTTTCTTGATTACAACTTGCTGCCAAATTTACAGAAGCAAAAGTTAAGATGACTACACTAGTTAATAACATTTTCTTTTTCATTATTTAACTCCTTCTATTTTTCTAGTTCTATATTTTATGTAATCTTTTAGATATGACATCATACCTTCTTGCGAATCGAAGAAAAGTTCTTGATTATTTAAATCTATGGTTCACAAGTTATAATAATTAGATTTTATTTCGATAGATTTGTTATTTTCTACATAAAATCTTCTTTCTGCCACAGGAAGAATTAATTTACCTAGAATTAGTCTGTAATTTAATTGAAAGATTTTAGGATCGTTGAATTCAAATAATTCTTCTCTAAAAGGTTGTCCTCTAGATATAAGGGTACTTTTTAGTCCTGGTATGTAATATCTTTCTTTTGGTTTCATTCTTTTAAAAAGATATTCTTCTAAATTAGATTCTTCAGTTTGATTTGCTAATTCTGTAATGTTTGTATATCTTGAATTATAGTTATAGATTTTTTTCTCAGCATTATCTATTGAAATAAAGTTTTTTAAAATTCCTATTTTAGTATTTTCTAAGAATAAAAATTCTT
>NZ_JBTGVH010000002.1:0-75599 GCF_054343485.1 Mycoplasma sp. 613B
ATTATCTTTTTTCTGTATATTTTCTTTATTTTCGTGACAAGAAACGAGAAAAGTTAGTGTTGAAATTGTTGTAAGTACTGGTAATAATAATTTAATTTTTCTCATTTTTATATACCTTAACTATTATCTTTTTCTAATTCATGAAATTCAAAAGCGAGCGGATAATCTCAATCACGATCATATTTATCTTGATTTTTCTCATTAGTTAAATTTTCTTCAATTAAATCTTTAAGATTATTTGTTTTAGGAAATTTTATGTGAACAGTTTTTACTTCTTCAGTTAATCTACTTCTTGTTTCTACCAATAAAGAAAACAATACTATCTTTTTAGAGAAATAATTTTTTAATTTTTCTTCTATTGCTTCATCATTATCTAAATCAGTTGTTTTAATCATAGATTGAATTAATGATTTTTTTATTACATAAAACGCATTATTAGTTTCAAAATTATTTAAAAAATCAAAATCGAAAAATAGAAGAGAAGTATGGGTTTTCTTTAAATTTTTAAAATTAAAAGCAACACGTAAATCATTCATAAAAAATTTAAATTGTTTATAATTACTTATTGCTATAAATTGACGCAAATGGTTTAAATCAAAGTCAAAAATATGTTTTTTGTCTTCTTGACTAAATGGAGATAAACTAAAATCATATTTGAAATTTTCTTTTTTAAAAGGATTTTCAAAGAAAAAAGAAGTTAAATGATTTTTGTATACTACTCAGTCTCCGTACTCCGATAAAAAATATTTTTTGTATTTAACTTGATTTCATTCTTTGAATAATTCATCAGGATTATGATATTTATTGTGAGCAGGTTTTTCGAAAATAAATTTAAATTCATTATCTTTTTTCTGTATATTTTCTTTATTTTCGTGACAAGAAATAAAAGAAAATAAAGATAAACCACCAATGACAACAGGGATTAATAATTTAATTTTTTTCATTTTATTCTACTAAATGACTTATAGCAACTTCATCATCTAATTGTGAGATGGATGAATTTTGTTTATAAAGATAATATCTATATTTTCCTGATTTACTTATTTTGATATTTAAAATTTCTTTATTAGATTTAACTGATGTAGTTTCTTTAACTTTTTCTCATTCTTTTGTTTGGCTATTTCAATATTCTAAAACAATATTGAAATCTGTTACAACATTATTATTTTTAAACTCTTCTTCAAAGTAATTTTTATCTTTTTTACCAATATATATATTTTCAGGAATTTCTTTTTCAAAACCATTAAATAATCATGCTGAACTAATTTTTAGTATTGAATTATCTTTTAATTCTAATTCTTTTACAGTTTCATCTAATTTCCCTTTTTCTCTATCTCCTTTTATTGTAAATTCTCTTAAACTATCTACTGCCTCTTTTGCTTTTTTATAGTTTAAAATTCCTGCTCCAAAATCTTGATTATAACCTGTTCCATTAATTAAATTTTTACTAAATTCATTAAATAAATCAGATGAAACACCTATTAAAGAAAATATTGATACTGGTTTATTTCTAACTTTTGGAAAATTTCTATATAACTTAGAAATTACTCCTGTTACTAGTGGAGCAGCAAAACTTGTACCTTGCTCATCTTTAGAATTTTCAATAAATTTAAAATCATAATTTGTTCCTGGAGCAGCTACTGTAATATTTGGATAATCTTGTGAAAAATAGTAAGAGTTACTAGAGTTAACTGAAAAAGAAGTAGATTTTTTTGTTTCTGTGTCAAGTGCTGCAACTTTTATTGTATTTAAACCTAATTTCATTCCGTGAAAATTGTTGTTTATGTAATCATCTTTATGATTTCCTGCAGAAAATACAAAAATAATTTTATATTTTTTAGTAAATAAATCTAAAAAATATGCAATGTTATCATAAGAAGTTCTTAAAGTAATTGGGGAATATGGATTAGAAGAACCATAACCAAAACTTCCGTTTATTACTTGAATTCCTTTTGAAACTGAAGTTTTTAAGAGTTTTTCTAAATTATACATATTATTGAAAGTAAAAGTATATTTAGAACTATTAATTCTCCTGGTTGAAAGTAACAAATCATAAATTTTTGCAAAAGGATCGACTCCTTCTTTAGAAGAAATTAAACTAGCTACTTCTTCCTTATGATCCATTTGTTCTTCTATTGGAGTTTTAGTTTCAGAAACCAAATTATTAAATTTAAATAAATTATTATCTTTTCTTAAATTAATATTTTCAAGAACTCCTACTTTTGTTCTATAAACCCCTTCTGGTTCATTAGTTTTTTTGTCAATTTTTACTTTTGTTTCATCATAGTCATCATTAATTAAATCTAATTGTTTTCTAAAATGTGTTTTGTAGTCTGAAGTAGATAAATAATATCAACTTTCTTCTTTCTTTTTGGGTTCTTCTTTTTTAGTTGAAGTAGAACTGGATGATGAACTTGAAGAATAGGAATTTTTGTGTTGTCTATAAGTTCAATCATTGCTACTATAAGGATTATAGTTGCTAGAACTTGTACTTGCTTTTCCTGTATCTTGATCATATAATAGACATTTTCCCAAATCATCTGGTTTGTCAATACAATACTTAGTAATTAATCTTTCAGCTACATCTTTAAAAGATAAAGTTGCTACTATTTGTTCTTTAGAATAGTTAGCAAATTCTTTTTTATTGTCTAAAAATTCTGCAAATTTATTTACATTTTCCAAATCTACTTCTATGCTTATCATAGGAAGAATTTCAGAATAATAAGAATATTTAACAATATTTTTATCTTTAAGTTCGCTTAAAAGTAAATCTAAAACTTTTTTATTTTCTTTTGAATATTTTTCAATTTTGAGATTATTATCTAAATTATCATCTACAAAAACGTTTGTATATAATCTAAACACTTCTCTTCTTGGTAGAGATTCAACAAAATCACTTACCATTTTATCTTCTTTTGTTGGATTTTCTGAAAAACTTTCAGTTGAATAATTTTTTAATTTACTTAAAAATTCATAAATATTTAATTTTTTGTTTTCTTTATTATTTTTTTGTTGTGAATCATTAAGATTCATACTTACGCCTAAAACAAATGGACTTAATAAACCAGTTATTGGCATAAGAGTAAATAAAAATTTATTTTTCTTTTTCATAATTTTCTCCTTTATTTTATTTAAAAAGGTTGCAAAAAATCCTAAACTTAATTAGGATTTTCTTTTTAGTTTATTATTTAATTAAATAGATAAATTTATTTTAAAGTCCTAAAAAAGTAAAAATGAAAATACTGGTTAATTTTAATAATTAACTTGTTTATATTACGAATGATAATATTTTTAGTTATTTTCATTTTTCCTCCTGCAACCATAATTTCATTATAATACTTTTTTGCAAAATCTTCAAAATAAAATCAAAAAATATGCTATATTATGCTAATAATATTTTTTGATGTATTTTTTGTTAAAACTAACTTTTATTAAAAGATTTTTTTTGTTAAATAAAAAGCCTTTTATTTAATGATATCTTATTATTTTGGTTTTTAGAATTTTGTGTTGAAATTTATTTATTTCTTGTTTAAAAAATAAATTTTAGTATTATTTTGATATGAGATTAAGAAATATACCAAATGCAACAGAATTACTTTTAGAAAGCGAATATTTAATAACTGAATTTCCTTTTAAAGTGAATTCTAACACTGTACTTGAAATGGGTATGGGAAAAGGTGAAATGTTAGTTCAACTTGCTCAAAATAATCCTAATATTATGTATATAGGGATTGAAAAATATCCTACAGTTGCTTTAAAATCTATGAAAAAAGCAAAGAAATTAAATTTAAAAAATTTTAAAATAATTAATAAAGATATTGCAGAATTACCCAATTTATTAGAAGGAAAGGTAGATTTAATTTGACTAACTTTTTCAGATCCTTGACCTAAAAAAAGACACTATAAAAGAAGACTTACTTATAAAGATTTTTTAAATATTTATCAAAATTTATTATCTCCAAATGGTTTATTAAAATTTAAAACTGATAATGATGGTTTATTTGAATATAGTATTGAATCTATACAGGAATTTGGGGCAAATATTATAAATCTAACAAGGGATTTTCATAATAGTGACCTTTCTAAAAATAATATTATGACGGGTTATGAAAAAAAATGATCAGATAAAGGCAAAAATATAAATTATTTGGAAGTTAAATTTAATAAATAATTATGTATATAAATAATAAGAATTATCTTTTTTGAAATTATTTTACTAACTTAAAACTTTCAAAAGAAATATATTTATTTCCTTTTTTTGGTTCTTATGTTTTTATGTGATTATTTAAAAACATAGTCTTTTTGAATCTAAATGATAGTGATTTAGAAATTGATATAAAAAGAAAAATTTATTTTATTCTGTTTTTTCCTTTGTTTATAAGTTTCGTGTTTTTATTTGTATTTTTGATGTGCTCTGTATTTTTACTTCAAGAGTGAAATAATAATCCAGAAACAAGTTTCTATTTAAAATTTTTAGTTGCTACTAGCGGAATTATTATTTATATTTTACTTCATCCTTTATGAGTATTTCTTGCTTTTAAAGAATGTAAAAAATATTCTCATAAAGAGTACAATACAAAAGGAAAAATAGATTATAGTTTATTTCAAATAAAGGATCAAAAAGAGTTAATTTCCTTTGTATTTAGAAAAAACCATATAGATGATTTTTCTTGTTTAAAGCATTTTCAATTTATGATTAAAAATGAAACAAATAATAAAATAAAATTAACTGAAAAACAAAATATAAATATATCTAATAATTTAGTTGAAAATATAATTTTTAACTGATATAAAAAGCATTTTTACAAATTTAAATTAATGTTCTTACTAGTTTATATAAAAAATATAATTAAAAATCAAGAGCAAAATGATCTAAATAATAATGCTTTATATAAATACATAAATAAAGAGATTTTCTTTTTAATTGGTTTAAAATTGCTATTTTTTACAGCTTGAATTAGTTCTTTAATTTTAATTATTTTTCTATCAAATATTTTTGTCTTTTTCATTTTCTTATTCTGTTCAATACTTTCTTATTTAGTAATTTTAAAACCTTTTTTCGGTTTTATATTTAGAATAAAATTGTTGAAAAAACTTCAAGCATAAACATTTAACAAGATGTTTGTGCTTTTTTAATAAAAAAAGATAAAAATTTAAAAAAAAGTTTAAAATATATTTATTATAAGAATAGGAGAAAAATGATTAAATTTATAGAAAAATTAACAAATTCTAACTTTTCACTTGAAGCTGTATTCAAAGGTGAAAAGTTTGATTCAAATGTTATTGAAAAAAAATTCGCTTTAACTGAATTTATTACAGAGAAAAAAGCTGTAATGTTTTTAGGAGATAAATCAGAGTTTAAATTAAGTGATTTAGATACTTTATTAGATAAACTTGTTTCATTATCAAGAGTTTATGAAGTCAAACTTGAAAGTTTTGTAAATGAAGAAGTTTCATTAACAACACTTGCAACAAGATTACTAGAAAAATATGAATTTGTAAATGCAAATATTTACAACGTAAAAACAAACAAAAAAGAAGAAAAACATGATTTATATGTTTTAGTAAGTAATCTAAGTTCTTTAGATGCTGAACTTAAAAAAACAAAAGTGTTAGTTGAATCAGTAAATTTTGCAAGAAATTTACAAGCAACACCTCCAAACATTTGTAACTCAGAATGATTAGCAGAAAAAGTAAAAGAACAAGTTTCACAATTTAAAAATTTAAAAGTTACTGTTTTAAATAAAAAAGAAATTGAAAAACTTGGAATGGGTCTTTTATTATCTGTTAATAAAGGTTCTATGTATGAACCAAGATTAGTTGCTATTGAATACAACGGAAATCCTGATTCAGAAGAAAAAGTTGCATTTGTTGGAAAAGGTATTACTTTTGACTCTGGTGGATACAACATTAAAACCGGAAGAAGTATGCTTGGAATGAAATACGACATGTCAGGAGCTGCAATAGTAGCTTCAGCATTAAATGCAATTGCACAATTGAATCCTAAAGCAAACGTTGCTGCAGTATTAGCAATTACTGACAACAGAGTAAATGGTGATGCTAATTTACCAGATGCTGTTTGAACTTCAATGAATGGAAAAACAGTGGAAATCAATAACACAGATGCTGAAGGAAGATTAGTTCTTGCTGATGGAATGACATATGCTATTAGAAACTTAAAAGCAACTGCGGTTATTACAGTAGCTACATTAACAGGTGCTATTTTAGTAGCTCTTGGACATACATTCACAGGAACATTCTCAACTTGTGATTGCTTATGAAATAAATTAGATGAAGCTTCAAGACAACAAAATGAATTAATTTGAAGAATGCCTTTACACGATGATTTTGCTAAATTTATTAAAGGTTCAACAGTAGCAGATTTAAAAAATACTGACTTAACTGGAAATGGTGGTTCTATTTCTGCTGCTATGTTCTTGAAAGAATTTGCAGAAGGAAAATATTTTGCTCATTTAGACATTGCTGGAACAGCAGAAACAGGTGAAAAACCTATGGGTGTAATGGTTAAAACATTAGTTCAATATGCATTAAACAAAAAATAATAAAGATAAATTACAAACACAAACAAATCTGTTTGTGTTTTTTTACTAAATTTTTTATTTTTCCTTTATTAATCATAAAAAATATATAAATATTCAATATAAAAATGCACCAAAAAGTATATATTATTTGGTGCAAAAATGTAAGATTGTGATATAATAATTTTGTATAAATTCACCAAAAAGTTTATGTTATTTAGTGCAAAATAAAGAAATAAAGGAAAAATATGATAAGTAAACAAATAGAAGAAATAATGTATAAAAATAGGGGACAAATATTTACTGTTTCTGATTTTCTAAATTTAGCTTCTGTAAATACAATAAAATCTGCTTTGTTACGATTAAAAAACAAAGGTAAAATTCAACACTTAATGAGAGGTTTTTTTGTTTATCCAAATTATATAAGACTATTAGATGAATATTCTTTGCCTTCTCCTATAGAACTGGCAGAAAAAATTGCAAAAAAGTATGATTTTATTTTAACTCCTACAGGAAATACTGCATTGAATATGACGGGTATTTCAACTCAAGTACCAAATGTTTGTTTATTTTTAACAAATTGAAACTATAAAAAATACAAATATAAAAATTGAGATATTGTTTTCAAAAAAACAAGCAATAATTTAATTAATGGTTTTAATTTATATCAAAATTTAGTTATACAAAGTATAAAAACACTAGGACCTAATATAAGTGAAGAAAATATAGAAATATTAAAAAATTTTAAAAACAAGAATAAAGTACACTTTACAGATAAAATTAAAAAATTACCAAATTGGATTTTTAATATTATTCAAAAAATTTAAGGACTACTATGAAACATTTAGAACAAATTGAAAAAATAATTAACAAATATAATGGATTAATTAGTGCAAAAATTTTAAAAGATAATAATATTCCTACTTGATACCTTTATTATTTATACAAAAAAAATAAATTAGAAAAACACAAAATAAAAGGTTTTTACGTGCATTGTGATTATTTTAACTTAGACGAAGAATTTACTTTCCAATCCAAACACAAAAATGTTATTGTTAGTCATTTAAACGCTTTATATTACTGAAATTTAACAGACCATCATATTTGACTTAATCATTTTACCACTTCAAACAAAAGTATTAAATCCGAATACAAAATTTACAATGTAAATAAAAAACTCTTAAATTTAGGTGTTGTTACAATAAAAAATCAGTGAGGATTACCTATAAAAATTTATAATATGGAAAGAACTTTAATAGATATTTATAAAGACAGAAAAAATATGATTAAGGAAATATATTTAAAAGCATGAAAAACTTATCTATTAGAACCTATCCATCCTACTAACATAAAACGATTATTATATTATGCTAAAAAATTCAAAGTTCAATATGAAATTAAAGCAATATTAAATTATTTAGGTGTTTGAGAGAAAATGAGAGAATTAGCGAATTTAAAATAAAAACAAGGAAGTAAATATGAGTAATAAATTAATAAAAAATTATAGTGATTCTGTAAAAAATAAAGTGAAACATATCAATAATAAATATAAATTACCTCCAAATACAGCATTAAACACCTTTTTTATGTTAGAGTTTTTAAAATTAGTAGCAGAATCTAAATATAATAAAGAATTTGTAGTTAAAGGAGGGATGCTATTACTAAACAAATTAGGGTTAGATAAGAGATGAACTAAAGATATTGATTTTTTAAGTTTAAATAATGATATAAATTTAATCGAAAGCAAAATCAAAGAAATAATAAGAACAAATTCACAAATTAAATTCCAAGTGTTACCAAAAACAGAAAATATTAGAGAACAAGAATTATATGGTGGCATTAGAATATACCTTAAAGCATCTTTAAATAAAATAGAAACATTTTTTCATATTGATATTACAATTAAAGACGTTATTTATCCAAAAATTGTTAATAATGTTTATAATACATTAGAAAAACAACCTTTTAAATTACAAGAATTTCCTTTAGAAACTGTTTTTGCTGAAAAATTACACTCTTTATATGAATTAGGAGTTAATACATCTAGGTTTAAAGATTTCTTTGATTTTAATTTTTTAATAAATAATGTAGAAATAAATAGTTTAAAGCAAGTAATTAATTTAGTTTTTAACCATCGTCAAACCGTTTTTAATATAAATACTATGATTAATACAATTCTTAAAGTTAAAAATTCAAATAATATACAAAAATTATGAGATATTTATAAAATTAATATTAAAAGTGATTTAAAATTAGAAGAAATATTAAATAAATTACAAGAATTATTACAAAGGATTTTCAATGAATAATAGTAAAGAATTAGAGTTTATAAAAAAATATAAATATTATCGTAATAAAAAACAATTAGATAGTAGTGAATTTAGTAATTATTTATATGAGTTTTTTAAAAATAATACTTTAGATTTGTTTGAATTAGAAATTATATTAAAAAATCAAGTAAAAATATTTTTAGAAATACAAGATTTATGTGGATTCACATCAGTTAGAATATAAATAAATTTTTATTCAGGTAGTTTAGGAAGTGTAATAAATTTTTGTTTTTTTACTAAATTCTTTATTTTCCTGTGTTTCGCAGTTAAAAATTAAATATTAACCTATTTTACCTTGTTTAAATTCAGCATCTATTATTTATTATGATTGTATTTTACGGGATTATAATAGTTAGTCGCTTTAGCAAGTTAAATTTATCTATATGATTTTGAATGTTTCAAGTAGTAATGATAGGTTTATATTATTTATGAGATTGAACGTTAATTAGAAGAAAAGAAAATTCACTATATAATAACTTATATTCACAATACGCACCTATTATTTCTAATTATTTAACTCAAACTTACACCACAACAATTAATAACACCGATAATAGTGATAACAGTTCAAAAATAATTAATATTGATATGAGTCAAAACTATTTATCCCGAGGTTCTAACCAAAATAAATTAATTAATAATCAAGGAACTAAAAAAATTGAAAGTAAAAACAATGATGTTTCGTTAGATAAAATAGATGATTTATTAGAAGATAAAAATTTAAATAGATTAGTAGAAGATAAAAGAATAAATAGATTAGTAGAAAATAACGCAGTAAGTCCAAAAGAGATAGAAAACCAAAAATTAAGTTATTTTAATGAAGACAGTGATATATTTTAGATAATTGCTGTGATTAAGATTTATTTAGATGCCTGGCATCTATTTTTTTTAGTAATTTTAAAGATGCACAAAAACATAGTTAAAATCGACAGAAATTCTTCGGTGTAAATTTACATTATCGTTGATTATATCGAATTTCTAGCTGTTACAGAGTATATTTTAATTGAAGCATAGCGTCAGTAGGTTTAAATATTATAATTTATATGCTATTTTTTTTGGTATAATAATAGTATAAAGGACCCACACGTTTTGAATAGAACATAATTAGACACTATTTCGATGGTGTTTTTTATTTTTTACAACAGTAAATGTAATAAATTATTATAAAAGCACCACTAATAGAATAAATAGATAAAATTTGTGCGATAAATAATAAAAATTAGTATAAAAGAGTGCAATACATTGTAATCAACTCAAACGCACATATTTTAGGTATTATTACAGTATTAATTTAGAGAAAATATTTAGTTGCGAGTATTTTGTTATATTGGTTTAACTAAAAAAATAGTATAAAAAAAACACCATAGAGTAATATTACCTGTTGCTTAAATCTAATAATTACTTAAAAGCAACAAAAAGTATATATTAAATGGTGTTATAAAATATTGTATGTTTCAGTTTTTTTTATTTAATAATTCTAACGCAACAAATTTAATAATTAGTTACAATAAACGCACAGATAGGTTTTAGTATCGATTGTGGTGCTAATTTTATAATGTTTATCTATTGTAATTTACTGATAAAATACCTATAAATACTAATATTATAAATTCCAAAATAACTATTAATATAAAACACCCCCTGTAACGCTTATATTTTGCGTATTTTAAACGGTTTTGCTTTGGGAGTGTAAATACCAGAAAAAATTTCTGTTGAAAATAACGGTGTTTTTGTGAATGCGTAGCATTGTGTTTTTGTGAGTTTTAATTTTTTTAACAATTCATAATATTTTAAGATTATAAGATAATAGGTTTTAGTGGTAGTATTTTCTATTATCTCCTAATTAAAGTAATAAAAAAAACAACTATTTTCCAAGTTGCCTTCTGTTTTCAAAATAATCTAATCAATAAAATAATTCCTCTGTAATTTTATCTTGAAATGGTTTTAATTTTTCTTTTAGTGTTTCATCTGATATATTATTCATTAATTCATCTATTTCGGCTGAAATGTTACTTCATATGTTAGTTACTTCTGTCTTACAATAAAATAATTCCCCAAATTTATCTCTGTCAATCATTAATTCTATTGTATGTAACTCATCTTCTACTGGTTTAATTACTCTATAATCAACTCCTTTGGGGGAATCATAATCACTTAATAATTTCATTATGTTATCCATATGTTTTTGATTAAAGTCTTCAAAATTATAAGGTATTACTTTCTTTTCTTTTAATCATTTAACTATTTCACTATAAATACCTGATTTAAATCTTTCACAATCATTTTCATTTCCATTTTTATATCATCTTAATATCATTGTTTGTCTCCTTTTTAATTAATTTTTTTTGATTTATTATTTGTTTATGTTATTTTTTAGGTTTATCTTTAAAATTATCTTTTACTCATTGTTTTAAATCATAATTGTTTTTTGTTTTTTTATTTATCTCTAATGATTGTTTTGTTTTTTCTTTGCTTAATGAGTTGTTTAAATAATTTATCCCTAAATCATAGTTTGGTTTTTTATCAGTATTGTTTTTAACTACTTTTTTTGGTTTAGTTGTTTTTAGTGATTTATTTTTATCTTCATCTAATTTAATTTTATCAGTTTTAGTAGTTTTAACTTTTTTACTATCGCTATTATTAATTTTATTGTCTATTTTAGTTTTATCTATTTTATCATCTTTAATTTTGCTTGTATTATTAGATTTTTTACTATTTTTTTGGTTTTTTAATTTTATCATCTAATTCTGATTTTTCTTTAATATTTTTATCTACAACTATTTCGATATTGTTATTAGATATATTATTGTTTTGTTCTGATTTATTATCTATATTTTCAACAGTAACATCTTCTAATTTTTTAATATTGTTTGTAGTATTTATAGAATTTTCTTCTGTTGTATTGTCTAAATCAATTATTCAATCTGGTTTATTGTTCTCTATATTATCTACTTCTGGTTTATTATCTTTTGTTGTATTGTCTAAATCAATTATTCAATCTGCTTTATTTTCTTCTGCTTTATTTTCTTCTGGTTTATTTTCTTCTGGTTTATTTTCTTCTGGTTTATTTTGTTGTCTTGTTTTAGATATGTTTTCAAAGTTAATAATTAATCTTCCAAATTTATCGTCGTTAGATTTATCTGTTTTTTCAGTAATATTTATATTATTTTTAACGTTTTTATTAACATCTTTGGTTTTTATTTCGTCTTTAACTTTTTTGGTTTCATTTTCATTTAGTTCAGTATTTTTATTATTATCTTCAATTTTTTCTTCTTGTTTAGTTCCTTTTGCTACATCTTGTGGTTTTTCTTCAACTTTATTAGGTTCTGATTTGATTGTATTATCGGTATTGTTATTAATGTTATTATTATCTTTTTCAGTATTTACTTTATCAATATTATCATTAATTTTTTCTACTTTATTAGTATCTGATACATTATCGTTAGGTGTTGAATTGGTTGCTTTATTAATGTCGTTTGTAATAGTATTATTATCTGTGTTATTGTTGTTTGTAATAGTGTTGATTACATTATTATTACTGATATGTTCTTTATTAACAGTTTCTTTAATACTTTCTTTGTTATTTGTAACGGTTTCTTTAATTTTTTCAGATTTAATTTCTTTAATATCGGTTTTAGATTCTTTAATATCGGTTTTAGATTCTTTAATGATTGTTTCTTTTTGAATGGTATTAATTGGTGTATTATTACCCTCTTTTGTTGTTTCTGTAAATTTAGCAGGTAAGGCATTTAGTTTATCAATTAATGGTTTATTATCTGTTTTTAGATTATTTAATTGTAATTGGTTATTTGTTAATAATTTTTCATCTGTATTTTTAGTAACTATCCCTTTATCAAACTGTTCTTTAAATCTATCGTAGATACCTTTGTTAGTATTTTGAAAATCATTATACTTTTCTCTAACTTTTGCTTTAATATTATCGCTGGATAGTTTTTGTGATGCCTGTTGAAATATTTTATTAGTCTTAGCTTGTCTTTTTTCAGAGTATTTTTGTGATGTTACATACTCACCTTTACCTTGACGAACTTGTTTCTTTTTAATAGCAGTTTCTCAATTAGTTAATTTTTTATTAGATAATAGTTTTTTACCGATTTTTGACTGTCCAAAAGCACTATCTCTTATTTTCTCTGAATATTTTGAAACAACATTTGCTTTTTTCTCTAAATATTTCTGTCCAACCCCGGTTCCTAAAAATTTACCTTTTGCGTTTTTACCAAGAAATGCTCCAACACCACCGACTTTGGCAGCAAGTTTAACAGCACCACCAATAGCTTCTTTAATTTTTTCAAATGGTTGAGGTAATTCAGCATAAAATTCTACATCTCATCTAGCAGCTAAGTCATTACCCCATTTATTATATACTTCAATTGAAATTCCAAAAAATACTATTCCAATTAAAAATACAAATAAATTATTAATAGAAGAAGCAAAGTTTTGTCTAAATAGAAATTGAATTGCTGAATCTTTAAATAATACAAATATTAATTGAAATAAAATAAACACTGTAAGATATCCAACGTTAAATACTAAATTTTTTCAGTTAATTCATCATTGTTCAATATTTTCATAAACTGTATCTTTACGGGGATTATATGCTATTGATTCTACTATAATTGAAAAACTCTTAAATAATAGTAATATTGTATTAGTACCAAATGTAATTATATAATCAAACGCCCAAGTAAATAATGCTTTTAAAATTACAACTACAAATACAAATACAAACAATATTACTGAGTTTCCCAGTTGAAAATCAAATATTAACCGATTTTGCCTTGTTTTAGGTATTTTCGGTTTTTTTATTTCTATTTTTACTTGTTAACTTTTATATAATTTTTAAACTCTTCATAAATTTTTCAAGCGTAATTGGAAAATTCTCCTTCTTTTTTAGTTTTTAAGAGAATTTCATTTGTATTAGAATCTCTTTCAACAATAAAGTGAGACAAAAAACTTAATATTAGGTTAAGTTTTTCTGTCTATATTTATTACTTTCTCCTAAATATAATCTTATTGTTTTGCTGCTGCTAATGCTCTTAAGTCAGTTAATGTAGCAGCTATCATATTTATTCCTGCTAAATCAATTACTCCACCAGTTACAAAGTTTAGGATTGCCAGTGGTATTTCACTAGTCCCTGTTAAAATCCCTGGTTGTGATAAGAAAACTTTTACTAATCCTAAGAAAAATATATGTGGAAATGATATAACAATTCGTTCTTTTAATACAGATGGTATAGATACAACTGCATTTTTGTCTTTTGATACTTTAATAAGTTCACTAATTAAGAAGTATAACGCATATACAAAGTTAGCAAGCGCAACACTTATTACTAAAATTGATACTATACTACTTACTATTGTAACAGCGGTAATATTATGAGTCACACTAGCAATAGTAGCTCCGGTTAATAATGTTTTAGGTGCTACTCCTGAACCACTAATAATTTGTGTGTATGAATATGATAAAAATATACTTAATAGTGCTGCTATTGGCATTAAAATTTTTGCTTTTGCTCAGTATAATTGTGGTAGTGTTTTAATTTGGTTTTCTTCTTTGTATTTTATTATTGATTTATATAAATGTAATCCCATTATAACTGCAATACTTAAATATAATAATATAGCAAATATATCAAATACAAAACTAGTAAGTGGTACTGCTTTTGCTGGGAATTTTGCAAATTCTTTTAATTTCATTGTTCTCCTTTTTTTATTATTTATTTATTACAAAAAATAAACAACAAAATAAATATTGTATTCAAAATTTACTTTCTTGTTTATGTTTAAGTATTTTTCTTTTTACTAGATTTTAGAATCTTTTCTTATAATTTCTAATGCTGTTTCTTTTAAATTTGGAGAAACAACTAGAGTATTAGTGTTTTTTGATTTGATTAAATCGGATAATTTATCAATGGCTTTTCAAACTAATACTTCTTCTGAAATATTTGCAGATTTTATAATTTCAATATAGTCTCTTTCTGCTTCTGCTAATCTTTTTAATCTGTAATATTCATCTTCTGTTTCAAGTTTTTTAATTTTACTTTTTTCTTCTGCTGTGTTAATTTCTTTTAATGCTTTAACATCATCTTCGTCTAAATTAATATCATTATTTAAATTAACTATTTCTAAACCTGTATTAGATATAATTGATTCAATTTCTTTTAATAAATTAGATTTTAGTTGATTGTTTATACCTGATAATTCTTCTCAATTTTTGCTTCTTATAAAATCTGAAATAGAGTTTTTAACACCAATTTCTAATTTTTTCTTATGAGCTTCTTTTTGTCTATAAAATAATTCTGGTTCTAAAACCTTTCACATTAATACTAATTCAATATTTAATCTTTTGTTATCTTTGGTAAACAATTTGTTAATATCAAATCTCATTGGAGTTTCGTCTAAACCAAAAGTTGCTTTGCTTGCTCCTTCGTTTTCAAATAAAGAAGTTTTAATTTGTTCATCTTCTTCTCAGTAATATGTTCCAGGAGTTTTTAAAAATTGGGTAATGATTTTTGTATTTTTGTTTTCAATAACAGTAAACTCGTTTTCAGCAAGATCGATTCTTCTTTTTTGTCTTTCTCTTTCTTGTCTTTCTTTTTCTTCTAAAAGCATTTTAGCTATTAAATTATCGATTTCTGTACTGAAAGTCTCTAAATCCTTAATTGTATTATTTTCAACTTGCATAGAATTAAGTTTTGCTAAATTATTTTCTTTATCAGGAGATTTTAGAGTTTCTATTTTAGTTCTTAATTCTGATTTTTTTCTTTCAAAAGCTGCTTTTTTTCTTTGTGCTTCTTTTTCTTTCTTTTTCTTTAAAAAGAATCAAACACCAGCACCTATTACGATAACTGCAGCAATAACAGATATAATTATATATATCATTTTTTAAACATCCTTTCTTAATTTTTTATTTTTTTAACTTTAGTCACATAAAAGATTCCATGCTTTTCTCTTTGAATATTAACCATAGTACCCGCTTCAAGAAAACCTTGTCCTTGTGCTGCAAGGACTTTCTTTTCTTGCCCGCTAATTTTTATGCTTCCATATTTTGGATTTGGATTACTATTCTCTTCATCAGCATCTTGTAAAAGTATAAATTCTCCTGCTTGATAGTAAGGATTGTGATTTTTAAGTGCCAATTCAAAAGCTGATGAATTTGAAAATATTAATACTTTTTCTGAATTTGTATATGCTTCTTTTTCATATTCTTTTATTTTTAATTTAATAATTTCATTTCAACAAGTTTCAATTGTTTTTTCTGAAATTTCAACCAAAGAATAGTCTTTTAATTTATCTAGTATCTTGGTTTTATAAATTTTAAAATCCAAAATTTCAGCTTGTTCTAAAGATTTGCTTCTTTTAACATTTTCTTTTGCATTATTGAAGAATTCAATTGCAATTTTTTCAACAATTTTTCTAATTAGATATTTTTTAAATATTACTTCTTTTTCATTAAAAGCAACATAGATTATATTTTCTAAAGAAAATGGATTGAATGTATAATTTTTAAATTTAGCATCAAAATTTAATCATTCATCTAAAGATTTGTCTTTTAATGTTGGATTTTTAAAACATTCTAATACAGATTCATTTCCTGCTAATTTATAAATTTCTTCTAAGGTATTGACATCGGAATTATAAAAATATTTTGGTTCAGATTTAGATTCTGATTTTACAGTAATAGGATGAACTAAATTTGAAATAGTTTGATATTGTTTATAATCATATTCATAGGAAAGAGAAAATTCATTAATTTTATTTGTTTTCTTATTTTTATAACCTTCTAAATGTCATTTTCAAGTTCACTCTTCACTCATATCAACTTCATCTAATTTTCCTGATGTTAAAACATTTTCTCAACTTTCTTCAAAATATGTATAACCTTTCAATAAATAAAATAATTTAGAAATAATTGATTTTTTATTATTCATAAAACCTCCTTTCATAAAGCATTATACAAAAAAAAAAAAAACAAAGATTTTGGTAAAAAAGTCCATTTTTCTTTGTTTTTAGACTAAATTTAAAGAAAAAAAGAGTTGTATTTTTCTTGTAAATATACAAAATTTTTTAATTATTTAATATAAATAAAAAATAAATTTAAGAAATAAATATTTTCAAAAAGATTAATTATAAATCAAAATATATTAATAAAATTTTTAATTTATTAAAACAAAATAAGTAGATAATATTAGTAATTAAAATTAGAAGTACTTAATTTTGAAATCAACTCAATTTTTTTTCTTTTAATTCAAAATAGTTGAATCCTATATGATTTTCAAAATTCTTATTTTATATTAATAAAAAACTTAATAAATAATATAGGTAACTACAAAATTAAAGTTTGAATAACAAATCAAAAAAAATTAAATTAAGCTATTTAGTAAAAATTCCTAATACCAAAGAATATTAAATTATTTATATACAAATAAAAATAATATATTGAAATTTATTACAAGACTTACAAGCACCATTTTACAACTATGTAGAAAAGAAGAAGTATAAAGAATAAAAACTAGACTAAATCATTTAAAAACAATTTTACATTAACTTCAATTTTTATAACTACAACTCAAATATTTTAATTTAATAAAAATAAAAAAATCTCTCTTTAAAATCAGAGAGAAAATTATTAATTGAAATTTTTATTTCTTTAATTTTGAGGAAACTCAAAACAAAAATAAGAAAGATTCTTGTTAAAAAGAATAAACTTTATACGAAATATTATGTTACTATTTTGTTTACTTTTTATTAACTATTTTTTCCAAATATATGGGAAAAACAGGCATATTTGAAAAATATAACTCAATTTTTGCAAAATCCTATTTTTCTTAAATTTTTGGGGGGTAAAAATTGGTTCATTTTGCCAAAAAGTTTATTTTTCATTAAAATTTTACCATTTTTTTAACTTTTTGCCAAAAAAAATTATTTTTTTTTATTTTTGGAAAAATGTTGTATCATTTTAGTGTAAAAAAATACATTAAGAGTCACTGAGTTTAAGGGAACTTTGAAGTGAGCCAACCTGCAATGCAAGGTGGAAACCCTTGGGATATTAAATATCTGTCATGTATAGAAATCTTTAATGTTCCAAAAATTCTCTTTTGTAAATTAGAGAATTTTATTTTTTAAAAAAACAAATAACAAGGAGAAAAATGTATAAAAAATTATTTACAAGTGAAAGTGTAGGAAAAGGACATCCAGATAAAATATGTGATCAAATTAGTGATGGAGTATTAGATGCTATTCTAAAGAAAGATCCAGATGCAAGAGTTGCATGTGAAGTTATGGCTTCTAATAGATTAATTATCATAGGAGGAGAAATAACAACTAAGACTTATGTAGACGTTGTTAAAGTAGCTTGAAATACAGTTAAGAAATTAGGATATAATGAAAGTGACTTTACAATTGTTTCTAACGTTAATAGTCAAAGTCCAGATATCAACCAAGGAGTTGACAAAAAAGATGGAGAAATAGGAGCAGGTGATCAAGGTATTATGTTTGGTTATGCAACCGATGAAACACCTGAATTTATGCCTTTAGCAATTACACTTGCTCATGCATTAGTAAAAAGAGCAGAAGAGTTAAGAGTAAGTCATAAATTTAAATGAGCAAAGTCTGATATGAAAAGTCAAGTAACTATTGATTATACAGATGAAAAAAATATTAGAATTGATACTATACTTATGTCAATTCAACATGATGCTAATTATGACGAAAATGCCTTTAAATCCTTTATAAAAGAAGAGATTATGCTATTTATTTCTAATAAGTATAATTTAAATAATGACTATAAAATCTTAATAAATCCTACAGGTAAATTTACAATAGGTGGTCCTATTGGCGATGCTGGATTAACAGGGAGAAAAATAATAGTTGATACCTACGGTGGTGCTGCAAAACATGGAGGTGGAGCCTTTAGTGGAAAAGATTATACAAAAGTAGACAGAAGTGCTGCCTACGCAGCAAGATGAGTGGCTAAAAATTTAGTTGCCGCAAAAGTAGCAAAAAAAATTGAAATTCAATTATCTTATGCCATCGGTATAAGCAAACCAATTTCCATTAATGTTAATACTTTCAACACATCTAATTATAGTGATGAATTTATCTTAGAAATCATTGATAAAACATTTAATTTAACACCAGCAGGAATTATTAATGATTTAAATCTTAAACAACCTATTTATCAACAAACTGCTTCATTTGGACACTTTGGAAGAAATGATTTAGATTTACCTTGAGAAAGATTAAATAAGGTAAATGAAATAGAAAATATACTTAAAAAGAGATAGATGAAAAAATACCTTACTTTTGAAGAGCAGTTAGACAGATTAATAAATACAAAAAAAATGAAAATTTTTCCTAAGGAAAGACATGATACACTAAAAAATTTAAAAAATAATAATTACATCAATTACTTTACTCCTTTTAAAATGGTTTTTGCTAAAATCAAAAAAGATGAGTTATTAGATTGAAAATATATATTAGGAAAGTGAAAGGAAAAAAATAAATTTTTCAACTTTTTTCAATTCTTTTATGAAAAGGATAAAATAAATAATGAACATATTTATGAAAAATGATTTACATATGATAAATTAAAAAAGTATAATGAAAATAATAAAAAATTTTCTGAATTCTTCTTAAACATTGTGTTAGAAATAGAAAGAAGAATAAAAACTATTCTTGCAAACAATATTGGTAAATGGATGTTGAATACAGGATTTTCAGGAAAAGAATGAATTGTTTTTTTAGAAAAAACTTTTATTAACAATTCTAAAGAAGATATTAAGAGTTTTAATAAATTTAAGGAAAAAGTTTTAAATAAATCTAATTATATTTGAATCAATATAGAAGAATTTACTATAGGAAATTTAAAATTTCTCTTAGAAAAAATATTAAATAAAAAAAATAAATTTTTAGATGAACAAAAAAAGAAGGAATTAGTTAGAGAACTTATTAATATAACAGAAGAAGTGGATGAATTTTTAAGTATATTAAGTTTCATTTCTAAATTAAGAAATTTTTTAGCCCACTCTAAAAACATTCAATATTTTTTTATATTAGAAATAAATGAAATTATTCAAGGAAAATTAAAAGAAAAAAAGAATTTTAAGTTGATTATTAGTAAGGAAATAAAATTTCTATATAGGATAGATGAAAATTTTTTTCCAGCATTACCATATATTTTTGATTTATTGATTATTGAAGAAAAAAAGAGAATTAATGAAGATATGGTTAAAAATAAATTTAAAAAAGTACATGAAATTTATAAGTCTATTATTTAATTTAAAAACTCACTTTAAAAGTGAGTTTTCTTTGTTCCCCATACCAAGCCTAAAAAACGGACATAAATAAGGGATCCGCCAATTAGCGACCGTTCTTTCAATAAATAAATTCTACCATATTATTTTTTATTTTTTTTTATTTTTTTTATTTTTTTTTATTAAAACAAAAATAAAATGTTACCCCATTCCCAATATAAAATGTGACTTTTTGTTTATGTGGTTAAATTCATATAAAAAGAAATACAACTATAATGACACATTAGAATTTAAAAGAAAAGGAATTTTAAAAGTTATTTCTTCAAATAAAAAAAATATTAGCTAATAAAAACATTATAATTTAATTATGAAATCAGAATCACAAACTAAAAAATCAAATCAAAAAAAATAAAGCAGTTGGAAAAAAAAGACAACCAATGTCCCTGGAAAAAGAAAAATAAAATCTCCGATTTAAAATGGGAGATTTTTCTTTTAAAAAATTAGTTATCACAATGTTTTGTGGATTTTACTTTGAAATTTTAGTTAAACCATTCATATAAGGAACTAAAACTTTTGGAATATCAATTGTTCCATCTTCATTTTGATATTGCTCTAAAATAGCAGCAAAAACTCTATCAATAGCTATACCAGAACCATTTATAGTATTTGCATACTCTGTTTTATTATCTTCATTTTTATATCTAATTAATGCTCTTCTTGCTTGAAAATCACCAAAGAATGAAATTGATGAAACTTCTCTAAATCTTTGTTCTGAAGGAAGTCATAATTCTAAATCAAATGTTTGTTTAGAAGAAAAACCTAAATCTCCTGTGCTTAATGCTACTGTTCTATATGGAATTTCTAGTTTTTCTAAAATATTAGCAGCATCTTTTACAGTTTGGTGAAATTCATTCATTTTGTCTTTATCATTAACTATTTTAACTAATTCTACTTTGTGAAATTCGTGAGATCTAATTAATCCTTTAGTATCTCTTCCACCACTTCCTGATTCAGATCTATAACATTTTGTATAACCAACGTATTTTTTAGCAACATTTAAATCTAAAATTTCATCATTATGATAATTGGTTAAAGTTACTTCTGCTGTAGGAATCATTCACATATCATTATTTTCAATTTTATATAAATCTTCAGCAAACTTTGGAAGTTGTCCTGTTCCATAAAGCATTTTGCTTAAAACCATTGTAGGAGTAACCATTTCTGTATAACCATTTTTTACGTGTTCATCTAACATAAATGAAACTAATGCTCTTACTAATCTTGCTCCTTCATTTTTAAAAATAGCAAATCTAGAACCAGACATTTTAACTGCTCTTGCAAAATCTAAAATGTCTAAATCTAAACCAATTTCATAGTGTGGTTTTAATGTTTTTACAAGTCCTCTACCAATTTTGTCTTTAACTTCAACTACTACATTATCATTTTCATCTAAACCTACAGGAACTGAATCTAAAGGTAAATTAGGAATATTTAGTAATATATTTTCAATTTTAGAGTTAATTTCGTTGCTTTGCTCACTTAATGAATCAATTTGAATTTTAAGTTCACTTACTTCCTTTTTGATTTGGTCAGTATTTTCTTTATTTCTTACCATTTGACCAATTTTTGCAGATTTTTCATTTCTTTGACTTTCTAAAAATTGAAGTTTTGACATAACTTCACTTCTTTTTTCTCCAAGTTTAAAAATTTCTTCTACTAAAGAAATATCAAAATTTCTTGTTTTAAGTTTATTAATAACTTCTTCTTTATTATTTAATATAAATTTAATATTTAACATAAATAAAATTATAATACAAAAACTAAAAATATATCTTATTAGTTAAAATTGAATTGATATTTTTTAATAGTAGTTTATAATTTCCATATGAAAGAATTTGAAGTCAAAGTAGAAAGAAAGATTTTTGAAAACAATACTAAAAATTTCTTTATTTTTTTAGTAAAAACTAAAGAAAAACAAATAATTAGTCTAACTTCAAAAATTAATTTAGAATTAAAAAAATCTTATTTAATTACTGCTTTAGAAAAAAACCATCCAAAATATCAAAATAGTTGAGAATTAAAAAAATGTGAATTAATTATTGAAACCAACGAAAAAGAAATAGTAAAATACTTTTCTTCTTCACTTTTTCCAGGAATAGGTCAAAAAATGGCTCAAAGTATTTATAACACTTGGGGTGATAAATCCATATCTATTTTGAAAAATGATCCTAATCTCATTTATTCTATTCCTAAATTAATTCCCGAAAGAAAAGCAAAAATTATTTTTGACAAAATTTCTGCCAATTCTTTAAAACAAGAAATAGAGATTTTCTTTTTTTCAAACGGATTAGAAAATTTATATTCTAAATTAGATAAAAAATACAGACTTCTAGAATTTTGAAAATACTTAAAAGAGCAACCTTTTTGTATTTTAGATACAGTTGATGAATATGTTTTTGCTGATGTAGATAAAATGGCTTTAGCTTTAGGTATAAAACCAGAAAGTAAAATTAGAAAAAAATACATAATTTTAAATGAGTTTTTATCTTATTTAAAAGATAATGAAAATACTTTTTTAGAACCAGAAGAAATAAAACATGTATATAAAAATGCAAATAAAAAAATTTTTATGAGTATTGAAGAATTTAAAGAATATGTAAAGATTTTAATGGATCAAAAATTTTTATTTTTTGTCAAAGATAAAAAAAATATTACTCACTTTATAATGTATGAACAAGAGCAATTTATTGCAAAAACTATTAATGAAATTAAAAAGAAAGAATATAAATTTAAATATAAAAAATCTATTATTGGTAAGTATTTAGACGATATACAAAAAAATTCTGTTATTTCTGCTTTTGAAAATAATTTAACTATTATAACAGGTGGTCCAGGGACTGGTAAAACAGAAATTCTAAAATTCATTTATAAAGGATTTAGCGATGTTTTTGGAGAAAAAAACGTCGCAGTTCTCACTCCAACAGGTAGAGCCTCTTTTCATATTTTGCAAAAAGCATCCATCCCTTCTAGAACAATTCATTCATTTTTAGAAGTCTCATGAGAAAACGAAAATATTGAATATAATTTAGAATTAACAAAAGAAATTAATGCTTTAATTATCGATGAATTTTCTATGGTGAATACTGATTTATTCTATAAACTCTTAAAATCTTTGGATTTAAATAAAATCAAAAAGATAGTTTTAATTGGAGACAAAGATCAATTACCTTCCATTGGTTATGGAAATTTATTAAATGACTTTATTAACAGTGATAAATTTATTACTAATAAATTAATAAATAATTATCGTCAAAAAGACAAACAAGAAATATTAGAAATTGCAGCGTCAGTAAATAATGGCCAAATACCTGTATTTAAAAATAATTATGTAAAATTTTATGAAAGTAATGCAAAGTCTTTTCTAGAAATTTTCAATAAGCAAATTGACTTATTTTTATCAAAATTTTCAATAAATGATTTTATTGTAATTGCTCCAAAATATGCAGGAAATGCAGGAATTAATAATATTAATAAAATAATTCAAAGCAAAATTTTTGATGAAAAAAATAATACTTTTTTTGAAATAGACGGCATTAAGTACTTTGTTAACGACAAAGTTATGCAAACAGAAAATGATTCCAGTCAAAATTTAGTAAACGGGGAAATCGGTTATATAGAAAATATTCTGTTTTATAAAGAAAAAGTGGAATTTATAATAATTAAATTTAATGATAAACTAATTAAATTTACAGAGCAAAAATTCAGAAATTCTATAGTTTTATCTTATTGTGTTTCTGTACATAAATTTCAAGGTTCTGAAACATCTGCTCTTATATATTTAATTTTTAAAGAATATAATATATTTTTAAATAAAAAAATCTTTTATACAGGAATTACAAGAGCAAAGGATGAATTAATAATTATTGGAGAAAAAGATGCTATTGAAATAGCTGTATCAACAGAAGAGAGAGAAAGAAAAACAAATATCAATTATTTTTTAGAACAAAATGACTAAAGAATTTTACTTTTATTTGTAAAAATTATTCTTATAATGGAATATAATTTAAAATATGAAATTAATTATAGGTTTAGGAAATCCTGGTGTTGAATATGAAAATACAAAGCACAACGTGGGATTTTGAGTTTTAGATAAAATAGCTAATGAATTAGAATTAAAATTTGAAAGAAGCAAATTCAATGGTGTTTTTGCAAAAAAAGAAGATTATGTTTTAGCAAAACCATTTACTTACATGAATAAGTCAGGTGATTTTGTAAGAGAAATAATGTCTTTCTTTAAAATTCCTGCTGATGATATTCTTGTTATTTATGATGATATGGACTTTAAAATAGGTCAAGCAGCAATTAAAAATCACGGTTCTCACGCTGGGCATAATGGTATGAAAAACATTATTGAACAACTAGGTACTGATCAAATTAAAAGATTAAAAATAGGAATTGGTCGACCAGAAAATAAAAACACTAGAAATTACGTTTTAACCCCTTTTAGTCAAAATGAAAAAGAAATAATTGATAAAGTTGTTGAAGATGCCGCTCTTGCTTCAATTGAATTTATTTCAAACGATATAAGAATGGTTATTGAAAGGTTTAATGCTAAAAATAAAAAAGCAAAGAGTTCTCTTAGCAGTTAGTGGCGGACCAGATTCTATCTTTATGTTAAATAAATTTAAAAATAAAGATATTGTTGTGGCACACGTTAACTATAAAAAAAGAGAAACTAGTGATGAAGATCAAACAATAGTAGAGAATTTTTGTAAAAAATACAAAATTCCTTTTTTTGTTCTAACTGTTAGTTATGATAATTATGAAAAGATAGAAAATTTCCAAAATTTTGCCAGACAAATAAGATATGATTTTTTTAAAAAAATTTATAAAGAAAATAACTGTAATTTCCTTTATATTGCCCATAATAAAGATGATTTTTTTGAGACAATAATGCTTCAAAAAAATAAAAATAAAATAGTTAATTATTGAGGTATAAAAAAGAAAAGTCAACTCTTTGATATGCAAATTTATAGACCATTACTTTTTAAGTATTCAAAAAACAAAATTGAAAAAATATTAAAAAATAAAAACATAAATTTTGCCATTGACTATACAAATAACTTACCAATTTATGAAAGAAATAAAATTAGAATTGAGTTTAAAAATAAATCTTTTTATAAAAATCTAACAATTTTTTCTTACAAAATTAAAAACATTTTTTTATTATTTAAAGATAGAAAAAATAAAAAAATGTTGCAAAAATGAGAAAAAACAAATTTTGATATTGATTGATTAAAACAACAAACAGAAAAAAAGCAAAAAAATTTAATATATAACCTAATTCACCAAAAATTTTTAAATATAAATTTAACTGAAAATAAAATTAATTTAATTTTACAATTTCTCTTTTCTCAAAATAGGACATCTTCCTTTTTATTAAAAAAAGGTATTTTTCTTTATAAAGTAAAAAATCACATAATATTTAATGACTAAAAATCGCTTTTTTTATTTATTTTTTCCGTTTTTTTTAAATTTTTTTTAAAAAAATAAAAATTTCTATAAAAATTCTTGATTTTTACAAAAAATAGTTTATAATAATAAAGTATCTCGCGAGTGTAGTTTAATGGCAGAACTTCAGCCTTCCAAGCTGACTATGAGGGTTCGATTCCCTTCACTCGCTCCAATCATTAATTTGACCAAAAAAGCAAGCTATAAAGCTTGCTTTTAAAATGCTTTTTTGAATACTGAAAAGTTTATTTCACCTTCTGTAAAAAACAAATTTTCTCTTTCAAGAAAACTTCTAACAAAAACTTTTAATGTTCCTGTACCCCTTCCTACAATTATATTTAAACTGTCATATTGATTTGAATTATTAAATTCAAAAATGGCATTTGATAATACTATTTCTGCTTCTGATGTAGTTAATCCGTGCAAATCAATTGTTTTTTCATAACTTCAATTATTCATTTATTTTTGACATTCCTTACAGTAATAGGTTCCTCTACCATTTACTTTTATTTTTAAAATTTCATTTTGACAGATAGGGCAAGGTAATCCTTTTTTAGTGTGAACTTGTAAAAAGTTTTGGAAAGAACCTTTTTTCTTGTTTAATGATGTGTAAGAATTTATACTACTTCCGCCTAATTCAGTGGAGCGATCTAAAATATCTGTAGCTACTTCTAAAATTTCTTTAGCTTGTTTTTTGGAAATTAAATTACTAGGAGTTTCTGGATAAATTTTGGTTGCAAACAGCACTTCATCTACATAAATATTTCCTAATCCTAAAACAAGAGTTTGATCTAATAAAGAAGTTTTAATTGCTTTTTTTCTAGATTTTAATTTTTTATAAAATTCTTCTAAATTTGTTTGTGCAGGTATCTTTCCTAATTTAGCAAGTGGATTTGTTGTTAAATAATTTTGCTTTGTTCTTAAGTGAAAAGTTCCAAATGTTCTTGTATCATTGTAGTGTAAATTACTATTATCACTAAACTCAAAAAGAACATAATCATGTTTTAATCTTGTTTTTGCTGGTTCAAAATAATTATATTTTCCTTCCATTCTCAAATGACTTAAAATAATATTATCATTAGTTAAATGAAATACAAGAAATTTTCCTTCATTAGTTACTTCTACAATTGTTTGTCCAATTAAAGCTTCTTTAAACTTTTCTACGGAAATTTCCTTTATAAATGAATCTCTAAAAATATGAATATTCTCAATTTTTTTATTTTGAACATATTTATTTAATTCTTGTCTTACGACTCTAACTTCTGGTAATTCTGGCATAATATAAAAATTTTACACTTTTATTATAAATATTTCAAAAATATTATAAAAATGACTAAATATAAGAAAAAAATCGGTTTGTAACCGATTAATTTTCTGCTTCATATTCTTGTAATTTTAACTTCATTTCTTCTAAAATATTTCTTTTGAAAACTTTTTTCTCTAAGAAAATATTTAAATATAAAGAACCAATACAGAATCCTAAAAATAAGAAATAAACTAAAACAGGAACTCATTTATATATTAAATTTCCATTGTCTCTAAATAAACCTCATGAAGATTTAAAATCAGGGTTAAATAAATCTGAAAAAATTGTATATAAATAAACTACTTCTACAAAAGCAATACCTACAACAGAAATTACAGAAAATGTATAAAATAAATAACTATTTAATTTCTTAGTTTCTGTAATTTTATTTCTTTTTATTAAATATGAACCAATTACAAATCCATATATACCAAAAAAGAAAACTGTAGGATAATTTGTTGCTCCATCTATTCAACTATCCATTTTTAAAACCACTGAAGGTACTAAAATCAAGATAGCTCAAAAAGTTAAAATGATTGCATTGTATATTAATTCTGTTTTTTTAGCACCTATTTTTCTTTTTAGTGCATATGAACCAAAAAATAAATTTAAGTCAATTGCACTATATGTTTCACTAATAAATGCTAATGTTATTCCGTTTATTACTCCAAAAGTTGATATTAAAATAAAGAACACTACAGATGGAATAATATATTTAGATACAGTTTTTGGTAATGTATCTGCTAAAACTGTTCAAACAATACCGCTATTATGTAAAATGGATGACACAGCAATTAAAGTATATAAAATAACTATAAGAGTCATTCCAAATAAAATTACAAAAGGTAAATTTTTAGATGCATTTTTCATTTTGTTTCTTACAGAACCGGCAACTAAAAAAGCATCATAAGAAAAGAGAACTGCAGGAATTGCGACAATCATTCCTTTTAATCCAAAAGGTGCTTTCCCTTCAAAATCTAAAAACGCATTTACTCCACCTTCTGAATTATGAGTGTCAAAAAACGCAATTCCCACAACAACAGCAACTATTAAAGGAATAAATTTTGTAAATGTTACTACTGTTTGTATTATTCCGCTTGTTCTAATAGATAAATGATTTAAAGCTAAAAATAGAACAGAGAATAATAAACCTACTACAACAATTACTCAAAATGGAATTTTACCAAACTCCAAACTTGTTATTCCTGATAAGAAAAAGAAAAATATTTCTGATCCAAAAATACCTAAAACACTAGTTAATAACCCATAATAAAAAAGTGAATATAAAAATGATACTCCATACCCTGCTTTTACACCATAAATTTTATAAGCTCAACTAGATAAACCTGTTAATTTAGTTTTTCTGAAACTTCCTATTTCAGAAAAACTAAGAGCTGCACCAAGTGAAATAACTCCACCAATAATTCAACTCAATAATCAAGCTAATCCATTATTTCCGGTTGCTTTAGCTACTGATGCGTTTTTGAAGAATATTCCTATTCCCACAACAGAACCAATAAGCAACATCAATGAAACAAATAAGCCAATTTTTCTTACTGATTTTTCTTGCATAAAATCTCCTTATTATTTTTTATTATATAAAAGAGAAAAACTCCTACTTTTTTAAAAGTAAGAGTTTGTTTTATTCATTATTTTTAAAATAATTTTATTCTCTTACTTAAAAAAGGTATGAAAAAAAGCAATTGCATAAATTTCAATTGAGTTATTTCAGAACATAATAATTGAACTTGATTTGCTCATTTTCATACCCTTCCTAAGTTTATATAACAAATTTATTATATATTATTTTTGACTTTTTTATAAAAATATTATTTTGCTTTATATTTAGACACGATTTGAGCTAATTTTATCGATCAATGATTTAAGCCACCTTTAGTTTTTATTATATTATGCTCTTCTTTTAAAATTTCCACTATTTCATTTAAATGTAAATACGGGAATTTTACTCTTATTTCAAAAAAAATCACTTGATCATCAGTGAGTTGATCTACCAAATTATTTTCTTTTAAAAATAAATAATTTTTTATATCTCTTTGAGAAGCATTTACAAGTCTTTGTTGATTATGAAAGTCTAAATTAGCAAGTCTATTTGCGTTATTTTCAATATCTCTTTCATTTTTCAAATTGAAAAATTTTAAAAAACTAGTGTTTGCTCTAATTGCACTTAAAAAGTCCAAAATATTATTTACTTTCTTTTCATAAATAAAAAATTTATTTTTTCTTTTTTTAGAAATAAAATTAAATTCATAGTTATTTAATTTTTCAATCATTAAATTACCTATTTTCTCTTCAAAATAACTTATTTCAAGATGATAAGAAGTAGAATCTATGCCAGAAATAGTACCACCACCCAAAAATGTTCCTGCAAAAAAGAAAGCTGGTTCATTAATAACTAATTCTAAATCAATATCTTTTTTTAAAATGATTATTCAGTTTTTATTTTTAATTGAACGATAAAATTTAATCTTAAATTTATCTAATTTTTCCTTTATTTTCATAGAAATATCTGCTCTATTAATTTTTATAACAACTTCTAAATCATTATTATTAAATTGACAATTTGTAAAGATTAAACCTTTTAAGAAGCTTTTAAATTGCTTTTCTTTCATCTTGTTTTCAATTAATTCCATTTTTATTTCATGAGTAAATGACATAAAACCTCCTTTATATCTATAAAAAAGCAAAAAAAAAGCAGCAACTCCCTATTTTCCCATCTCTGGTATCTTCGGCGTAAAAGGTCTTAACTACTGAGTTCGGAATGGTATCAGGTGATCCCCTTTGCTATGGTCGCTTGTATATATATTACCACAATTTTAAAAATAGTCAATAATTTTTTTATTTTTTTTACTTGTATAAGCAAACTATTTGTTTAAATCTGGTTTTCCTTGTTTAATAAATTTAAATAGATTTTCTCTTCATTTAATATTGTGCTTGTTAGCTTCAGTATTATAATAAATCATTTTCATTAAATCGTTGTTATGAATTGATTTGGCTGAATCACCAAAAAATGATGAATATCTATTTCCAAATATTGAAGTTATTAATGTCTGTTGCTCTTTTGACTTTCCTGCTAAGGAATTATATATACTTTTTTCTATATTGAATGGTGAAGAAGAATAGTAAATAATATAGTGAAAAGAACTTTCTCTTGCATAAGTTTCATATGCATATCATAAAATTAATCCTGAAAATCTATATAGAAATTTTCTATATGGATTGTCCAATTCATTAACATTTGGATGAGTCTTTTTAAACTCTTTATATTTTTCAAATGCTTTTGTTGAAATTAAAGTAATTTTTGAAACTAAAGAATCACCGCTTAATTTAGTAATATCACTTATACTTAAACTTGTTCTTTTTTTTGTGTCAGGATCATTATTTATATTATTTAAATAATAAAAGAATAGATTCTTTTCTTTTGTTAAGTTTTCGGTGTTGCTAAATGGAGAATTTTCTATTATTACATTGAAAAAGTTAACAAAATTTTCTATTGAAATATCGCCAGTTTCTATTAATTTAAAAAAATCTGCTAATTTAGTTAAATCACCAGTTAGTGAATTGAAATCCAAAATACTAATTACTTTTTCAAAAGAAAAGTTATTAAAACTCAACTCTCCTTTAACAAAAGAATCTATTAATTTATCAATATTTTGTAAAACTAAATCAATTTTATCGACAGAACCTATTAAATCAGTTATAAAAGGTAAAATATTTTCCTTGTTTTCTTGAGGATTTTCTAAATTTAGTTTTTGTTCTATAGTATTAGATATAACATTTAAAATGGTTTCATTGTTTTTTAAGGATTTAATAAAATTTATTAAATTGGTTTTGAATTCTTCTTTATGGTTTTCTAAATAAACTACAAATAAAGAATTAAAATCATTAATTGAATCATAATGATTTTCATTTATAATAAAATCATTTAATATATCTGAAATTACTTTAATAAAGGATTTTTCCTTTGTTAAAGTTAAAATTGTTGCTTTATTTTCTTTTAAATTTACTAAGTTTAACTTGTCCAGATTTTCTAAAATAAAGGTTGTTGCAAAATTAGTTAATGCAGTTAATTTATTCTTATTTTTTATAGCAAAATCAGATTTTAAAAATTGTTTTAAAATTCTTAAAATAAATTTTTGATCTTTAAATATTGTTTTTAATTCTTCTAATAACAATTTAGAAGTTATTATTTGTGTACCTTCTATGCCATTTAAATCTAAATCATTTTCATCAAAATATTTTTGTAGTTTTAAAATTACAACATCTATAAAATCGGTTCTTAAAAACTCTTCCATTAATTTAAATATAAATGTTTTATTTTCTTCTGTTTTTTCATTAAAAAGTTCTACAATTTCATCATTTATTCCGTATTTTTCCTTTATTTTAGAAATAAACGAATTTATTATTTGATTAGTTAAATGGTGATTTGCATTAATTCAATTTAAGACTATTCTTTTCATTGAAAAGAGTTTGCTTTTTTCTTTATTTAATTCTGTTTGATAATTTGATTTTTCTAAAATCTCATCATTAAATAGTTTGGAATTTGAAATTATTTTAACTATCTCTTCGTTATTTTTTGAAAAATCAAAAATTTTATGAAAAGCATTTTTATCTTTATCTATATAGTTTTCATCTCAATTCTTAACTAAACTATAGTTTTTATCTATGTCATTTAGAGATAATTTTAAAATAATATCTTGAGCCATTTTTTTATATCCTAATTCTGTTGGATGAATATCAAAAATAGATTTTGCTCATTTATCATTATTAGATTTTCAATCATCTTCATCAAAAGTTTCAATATAATTAATTTTAGTTTCAATTGCTACTTTTTTAGAGACTGCATTAATGGAATCTAAAATTTGGTTACTTAAATTAACTTTTTCCTGTGCTATTGAACTAAAAAAATGATCAATTATATTTAATAGTCTCAATAAAGGCATTGGATAACCAACAAGTACAATTTCTGTTTTACTGTTTATTTCCTTTATTTTAGAGACTAATTTATTTAAATTTACATAATTTTCTTTAGAAATTCTTTCTAAATCTTGTTTTAAATTAAAAATTGCTTCTTTTTGAGTTTCTTTATTAAATAACTTTTCTAAGTTATTAAAATTTAAAGAACCAAATAAATCATTAGCCCCTAAACTTATTGTTATAAGATTAGATTCCTTTATTTTATTTTTTAAATTTTCTAAATTTTCTTTTTGAAAATCACCAAAAGCCTCTTTTATTCTATGTCTAAATGGATTTAGAGAGTCATCATCTCAAGATAAAAGAAATTGAAAATAACCTTTTTCTGCTTTAAGATTATAGTTTGCATTAGGTGCATCTAGTAAATATAATCAATCTACTATTCTTGTACCTGATAAAGCATAGTTATTAAACTGGTGTATTGCATTTGGTTTTAATTTGTTTATATAATTTGCTAAAAAAGCAGGAAAACTTAATCCTTCAATTTGATTATTTTTTAAATCTCCTGCAATTTCAAAACCGTATTCACTATTGAAACCGGCACTAATGGAATCTCCAATAGCTAAATAATTAATATTGTCTTTTAATAAATCTTTTTGATCATTATTAGTAATCTTAGTTTTTTGTGAGTTATTACTATTATCAGATTTATTTAAGTTTTGTTGAACATATAAAACGCTCGGGATTGTTATAACTGCTACAGATAATGTCAACCCTGTAGAAGCTCCTAATATGATTTTTGTTTTCTTTTTCATATTACCTCCTTGAGTTGCAAAAATAATACCATAAGAAAAAAATAAAATTAAAAAAATAAAGAAAATGTATAAAAATCTTATACATTTTTATCTATAAATAGCTTTAATTGAATTTTTTTAACTTTATTGCGTTTCTGTAATTTTTTGCAGTTTTGTCTACTTTTTCCTGTATTTTAGAAAGAAAAAGAAATAAGTATTCACTTACATTTATTTGATTATCTTTATAATCTACTAAGTATTTTGTTCTATGATGTTCATCTTTTTTAAGACCAAAAACTTGTATAGATAAAGAGTTTTTAAATAGAATTTTATCTATTGCTGAAATTTGATTTTGGAAACCATCAACTAAAATTAAATCTAGTTCTAAATGAGAAAATTTTTCTAAATATTTTTGAAAACCTTGTTTCATAAAATCGACATCAGAGTTTGATTTACTATTTTTATGAACATAGAAAAAGTTTAGATCTTCAATGTTTTCAGTCTTATTATAATAAAGAATAGAAGTGACTGGAACTTTATCTAATTCAAAAGAATTATCAATAATAATAAAATTTTCTAATTTTTGTAATTGTAATTTCTCTTTTAATTCTAAAATAATAAAATCTTGATTTTGATTTTTAATTTCATCGATTTTAGATATTCTATTTTTATTGTGAGATTCTGCATTTTCACAAGCTAATTTAAATTGTCCTTTTTTTGCTATTTGGATTTTTTTATCCAAATTAATTAAATTAAAATCTATATTTGAAAAATTAGCACCTAAAACTATTTTTTTAGGAATTATATTTTCTTTATAATACTCATTAATAAAATTTGCTATAAAAAGGTTTTTATCTGTATTTTTGTCAAATTTATCATCTATAATGCTTAACAAAGATCCTGCACGATAAATAAAAATTGTAGTAAAAAAGAATTTTTCAGTTTCTTGAATATCAAAAATATCAACATCGTATTCGATATTTAATTCTATAGTCTGTTTCTCATTAAGATTTTTCTCTAATTTATCTATAAATTTTTTAATTTCTAAAGCTAATTCTAACTTTACATCATCAAACTTATAAATTTCATATTTCTCTTTTAATTCCTTTATAAAAAAGGACATTTTGTTTGATAATAACTTTTTTATTTGAAAAAAAGTAGAGTTTAGAGATTCTTCATTTCATTGATCTTCTTTTATTTTAAGTCCATCTTTATATAAAAACATTTTTTCAATTAGATTTTGAATTTCTCTAAAACCGTAACTAGGTGGAAGTGGTCCAAAGTGATATAAATTCTTTCCTTCTTTAAAGTTATTTTCTCTTAAAATAGAGATTTTTTTATCTTTTTTAACTACTAAATAAGGATATTTTTTATTATTTTTTAAAAGAATATTATATTTTGGTTTTTTTTCATTAATTAATCTGGTTTCTAAAATTAAAGAATCTTTTTCGCTATTAGTTTCAATGATTTCAAAATCCCTGATTTCTTCTACCATTTTATAAGTATAACGAGAATTGATGCTACCTTTAAAGTATTGCATCATTCTGTTTCTCAAATTCTTAGCTTTACCTATATATATGATTTCATTTTTTTCATTTTTTCACAAATAAACTCCAGGTTTAGTTGTAACTTTTTTTACTTTTGTTAACACTTTTCTCCTTTACAATCAAGGTTCAAAAACAATAAATGCAGTTATTATAGAAATTAAAATTAATAAAAATACGGGTTTTTTCTTTATATTTCACACTATAGAAATAATTATAAAAAATATAGAATAAATTATTAATGCTATAAACCTTCATCCACTAAAAAACGAACTTTTTTCTGTTGATTTTACACCAAAATATCTTAAATTAGTATCATTAAAATAAATATTTGGAAATGTAATGCTTATAAATAATTGAATAGCAAGAGCAAATAAAATTCCTGCTAAAACTGGATTTAAATATTTTATAACTTTAGATAAATATTTATTTTTTTCTGTATTTTTTATTAATTTTACAGATAAAATCATTAAAAATATAGAAGGAAGACAAAAAATTAAATATGTAAAAAAACTTATTATTCATCCTCATCATTGTCCGTTTGAAACTAAAATACCAGTAAATGCTGCAAATTTGGTAGAAACTACACCGGGAGTAGAATTAGAAATGGTTATAACTGTATCAATTTGATCTTTTGTAATTTCTAGATTGAATGTATTTGATAAAAAATTTCAAAAATTTTCAAAAATAGGTATGAAAACTTGACCACCACCAAAAACAATTAAACCTATTATTAGTACTCCTAAAAAACAAGCTAAAATAGCTAAAATCATTATTTTTTCCCCTTTTTAACTCTAATAAATTCAACTATAAATACTATAAAAATAACTAATACTAAAGGAATTGCTGGTATATTAAAAGGACTTGGAGCAAACAAACAAAATGATAATGTTAGTATAAAAAGTGGAATTCAAATTGGTAAGCTTAATGTTTTAAAACTTGTTTTTAAATATCTATAAGCAAATGCTATTATTGTTCCAATTAATACAGGAATAACTGCTGCATTAATTACATATAAATATTTATTAGGTAAAAATGTTGTTAAAAAATAAAGAAGCATTGCCATAATAACGTGTGGCATTATTGCTAAAAGTGTAACTATCATTCCTTTTATTTTACCTAGTTTTACTATGGAAATATAAGATAACATTTCTATAACCGCTGGCCCAGGAATTAAATTAACAGCAACAATTCCATCATTAAATTCTTTTTCAGTTATTCATCCATATTGATCAACTGCATATTTTTTTATTATTGGCATTAGTGCATTTCCGCCACCAAAACCAATAAAAGTACATTTAATAATAAATAAAAAAACTTTTCAAAATTCCTTACTTTTCATAACATAAATTTTACATTTTTTTAAATCTCTGTTATATTTTTTTTAAAAAAAATACTTTTATAAAGGATTTATAGGTATAAAAGGATTTTTTACAAAAATTTCAAAATAAAAGCATAGTATAAAACTATGCTAAAATTGCGTTTATTTTTCCTTCAAATTTAGAAACAGATTCTATTTTTATATTTACAAAATCACCAACTTTATATGTTATTTTTTGATTAGATAAAAATAACTCATTTTCATCAACTTCAAATCCTTCCCCAGGTAAAGCGGAAACGTGAACTAATGCACTTGCTCCAGTTTCTAATTCAACAAAAAAACCAAATTTTTTAACTGAAACTATTTGTGCTTTAAATTCTTTATTATTGATTTTGTCTTCATAAAATTCTGCCATTTTTATTCCAAGAACTTCTCTTTCTAAAGAAATAGCGCTTTGTTCACTTAAAGAATTTTTTAAAGAAATTTCTTGTAATTCATTTTTGTATGCTTCGATTTTTTCTGTATTTTTTAAAAATACTAGTTCTCTAAGTAATCTATGAACTATCAAATCTGGGTATCTACGAATAGGACTTGTGAAGTGTGTATAATATTCTGAAGCAAGTCCGAAATGACCAACATTTTTTTCTGAATAAATTGCTTTTTGCATAGTTCTTAATAAATTAATTTTTATAAAGTTATCAAAATTAATTTTTTTAATTTTTTCCATTGCTTTGGCAAATTCCTTCGGTTCTTCTGTTAAAGGAATAGTTACATTTATATTTAATAGTTTTAAAACATGGTTAAAAGCATTTATTTTTTCAACATCTGGTGCTGGATGGATTCTATAAATAAAAGGAAAATTCTTTTTAGTCATAAATTCTGCAACATTTTCGTTAGCTCTTACCATGAAATCTTCTATCATGTTTTCACTTTCATTTCTTTCTCTAACTACTATATCAACAGTTTTTCCATTTTTATCTAAAACTACTTTTGATTCTTCGAATTCAAAATCTATAAATCCTTGTTTTACCTTATATTTTCGAATAATTTCTGTTAAATTTTTAGCATTAGTTAATAACTCAGAAATGTTTTTATCAAATTCTTTGTTTTTATTATAAAAATCATTAACTTCTTTGTATGTTAGTCTTTTGTAAGAGTTAATTATGGATGGATAAAATTTCATTCATACATTATTTCCTTTGGAATCAATTTCACATTCCATTGTAATAGTGAATCTATCAACATTAGGATTTAAAGAACAAATACCGTTAGAAAGTTCAAAAGGCAACATTGGAATAACTCTGTCTGCTAAATAAATAGATGTTCCTCTTTTTCTTGCTTCTAAATCTATTGTTTCATTTTCTTTAACATAATAACTTACATCAGCTATATGAACTCCTAAAATATAGTTTCCATTTTCAAGTTTTTTTACACTAATAGCATCATCAAAATCTTTAGTATCATCACCATCAATTGTCACTATTATTTCTTTTCTTAAATCAATTCTGTCACTTATATCTTCATTATAAATTGTTTGTGGTAAAAGTTTAGCAGCTAATAAAACATCTTCAGGAAAAATATGTGGTATTTCGCTTTTTTCTATACTTAACTCAATATCTTGAAAAGGTTTATTTAAATCACCATAGTTTTTAATCAAGTCAATAACTAAATTATTACCTTGTATATCTACTATTTTTACTTTTACTAAATCATTTTCACTAAAAGCGTATTTATTTTTTCATCTAAATCTTGCTTTTAAACGTGGATCTAAAGAAATAAAATCAAAAAAGGAACCATTTTTTTTAATGTAACCATAGTGAAAACTTTTTGATCTTTCAACCACTTTGTTAATTGCACATCATATTTCCCCATCTTTTTCTTCAAAACATGTTGCTTCAACCAAATCCTTGTCCAAAGAGTTGCAAGTATAAACTTTTGGAACAAAGAAATCTTCGGTTTCTGAAACTTTTATAAAGCCAAAACCTTTTGAATTTAAAGAAAATTC
This sequence comes from Mycoplasma sp. 613B, assembly GCF_054343485.1. NCBI lineage: Bacteria > Bacillati > Mycoplasmatota > Mollicutes > Mycoplasmatales > Mycoplasmataceae > Mycoplasma > Mycoplasma sp. 613B. Next base: position 37,556 of record NZ_JBTGVH010000002.1, read on the forward strand.
TCCTACAATTTTTTTAAATTCATGTTTATAAGAGTATTTTTGATCCTTACAAAACAAATGATTATTTTGCACTGATTTATTTAAAAAAATAGAAAATTCCTTATTTAATTTTCTATCTATTTGCATTTTTTTTACTAATTCTAAAAAAGTTAAAGATTTATTTGTTACTAATGATTGTATTGCTTTTAAATTAAATGTTTTCATTTTTAAAACAACCTAATGACTAAAGAAACTAAAAGTAAAACAAAACCCATTGAAAACATTGTTCATTTTAGTACTTTTTTAAGTCCTCTTTCTTTTGAAACTTTAAATAAATCTAAATCTGAAGAACCAACAAGTGCTCCTGAAAAACCATTAGAGTTAGGAGACATTAAAAGAGAAACTATCATTATAACTAATGAAATTATTACTAAAATTACTGTTAATGCTATTTTCATATTTCTCCTTTTCTTTTAATTTATTATAAATTATAAACAATTTATATTATAAAACTATTAAAAAGTTTAAAAAACTATTTTTAATTAAGAAGAATTTATGAATTTCTCTATTAAAAGCAACTGTTACAAAAATTTTTTTGTTTTTTAGTTAATATTTTTTTGTTACTTTATTAGTATTTATTAAATATTAAAAGGATTAAATCAAATATTCGCTATTTCTATTCATAAAACAATATAGAAATGTAAGCTTTAATGATTTCTTTTGTTCTTTTTTCTCTTTGATTTAATAATTCTAAAAATTCATCTTTACTTGAAATTTTATCAATGTCTAAATTATCTAATTTTGAAATTTGAATTTTATTATTAGTTCATTTTATAGAATTTGATGTTTTCATTTGTTCAAAATCAAGTAGATAAAAATCTGTATTTTGAAAACCTTCAATAGTTTTGTTTTCAATGTTGCTTTCTTTATAGTTTTTCGTTGTTTTATTACTAAATTTAGAGTTATCTTTTCCTAACAATAAAAACCCATTACCAATTAAATTAGTTATTCTCTCTATTTGTTCTCTGTTTATTCCTAATTCAAGTAAGTTTTTCAATGTACTTTGATCTAATTTTTGTGGAAAATTATGTTCATATGTATAAGGAATAAAATCGATACTTTGATATTTTTCTTCTTGTGATTTAAAACCTGTAAAACTCTTTGGAGTTTTTGAATTTTGTAAGCTGTAAATAACTTTTGCAATAATGTTTTTGTATAGTTTGTTATCGCTTTTACTATTTTGTTTTTCATATAAATATTTTCATAATTCATTGATTTTTTCAACAAGTGATAATTTTGTTAAATCAACTATTATTCTTTCTAAAAGTTCATAAAGTTTTGATTCATTTATTAAATTAAAATCTGAATTTAATAAATCATTTTTACAAATTAATTTTATGGAACTAGAAAGCGATTGTCCAGCAAATCTTATTTCTCATAAAGCTGAAAATTTTTCTATTTCAGCTAAATATTTACTAAAAATAACCATTTTTTCTGTATTTTCTTCATTTTCAAATAATTGCAAGTTATATGCTAATGATCAAATTAATTGAGTAAAAATAGTTTTAGAACCAGAATTAGAAATATTATTAATTTGAAAATTAACTTGTTTGTAGTCATAAATTTTTTGCTCATACTCTGTTAAAATGGCATTAAAATTATTTAAATATTTATTATTTTCTTTAATTTCACTATCACTTAATAAAGTAGAGAATTTATTAAAATGTCCAGTAGAACAATATTCAAATTCAATTATATCTTTTCATAGTAATTCCAATTTATCTTCAAATTCAAAATTACTATTATAATATTCAAATAAATTTTCAAATTTATTATAACAATTTGCTATTTCGTCATAAAATTTTTTGTTTGTTCTTTCCAATTCTTCAAATAATCTATATTTTATAAAAACTGCATCTAAAAAATTTGAAATTTTTTTGAGATCTTCATTTCAAACGTTTTTCTGTTTTCGTCTAAAATAAATATTAACAGTTAAATTATATAATTTTATCTTATTCTCTTTTTCATCACGATATATATCAAAAACTTTATTTCTTAGTAAATCAAGCACTCCTAATTTTTTGCTATATTGATTTAAATTTTGAAAAATTTTAGTTACAAAATCATCATCCATAACTTTTATATATGTAGTAATTAAGAATGTTTTATTTAAAATATAATCAATGAAATCTAAAAGAAAATCCTCGTCTTTTTTATCAAATTTCTTAACAATAAGGTTTATTATTTCAAAAGAGTTTTCGTAAAATCTATCCTTTTGTAATTGAGCATCTTTTTTTATAGAATTAAAAATATTTTGCAGACTTAAATAATTACTATCATCTTTTGCAAACTCAGTAATCATTTCTTTTATTTTAGGAATTAAGTGTATTAATTTTTCTTGAGCATTTTCAAAAAATTTATTTTTAGAAAATTTATATAATAAAATAATAATTATTATTAAAGACACCATTCTTTGTTGACCATCTACAATAGAGTTTGTTGTTGCATTTTGAACAATAATTATATTATTTAGAAAACTGAAATCATTTTTTCTTTGCTTAGTATTAATAAAATCATTATAAATAGATTCAAAAAGTCCAATTATAATATTAGAATCTCAAGAATAAGTTCTTTGATATAAAGGTAAAATATATTTTAATTCTTGCGAAGTAAAAATATCTTTAACACTTGTTTTAATGACTTCAAATTCACTTTTGGTTGAATAATTAGAAATTTTTTTAATTGCTTCATCTAAAGAGTTGTCTTCATATCTTACAATATTTTTTTCATAATTATCTATAACTTCATATAAAATAGATAAATAATCTTCTATCCCCGTTATGTTTTTTATGTCAGAAATTATTTTTTCCATATCATCATTATCGATTTCTTTATATAAAAATTCTAATACAAAGTCTTCATAAAATCGTTTTTCATTACCAACTTTTACTAAAGTGTTAAATATGCCTTTAAGTCTATCGTTAAATAATGTTTCATCTGAAACTACTAAAACATTTCATCAAAATTTTGTTTCAATAGAAGAATTCGAAATTTCCTTTTCTTCCTTAATGTCTCTTAATTTATCTATAACAAATTTTTTTATATAATTAGCAAAATTAGATTTTACAAATTTTTTAAGAGCATAGAAATTGTTTGATTCAGTCTTTCTTACATCTATTAATTCTTTATTAATTTTGTAATTATCTCCTATCGGTTCTATAATCCCAAGAGAAGATAAAACATCTAAAATTTGTCTAATTGTAGAGTCTGATTTAGACTTTTTGTCTTTATAAAAGGGGAATTGTGTGTTATTTTTAAATTCAGCTAAAACTTCTTTTTTATCAATTGTTAAAATGATTTCTTCATTTTCATCAACTTCATTAAGTCACTGAAGTACTGTGAAACTTAAATAAGAATAAATATTAGTTCCAATTGTTCAAGTAATAAAATTATTTTCTTTCATTCTGTCTTTTCATCATTTTATGTTTTTATTCATTATCTTGTCCTTTTTCAATGATTTTTATTACCTTAAATAAATTCTCTATTGCTTCTACTACAATAGAATTTCCTGCTTGCCTATAAAGACTTTCTTTTGTGAGAATATTTTTTTCATAGTATGGTTTTAATTTATTAAAATCTTGATCACTAAAACCCATTAATTTATAAGCTTCTCTTGGTGTTATATAACGATAATCTAATTTATGCTCTAAATTGTTTTTATGTTCAATAATTCCAACACAAGGTATTCTGTCTTGAACGGTTGTCAAGGTATTAATAATATAATTTTCACTTTTATTAATAATCTTTTGTGTTTTGACCATTTTTATTCTAGATTTTGTATTATTCATTAAAACATCTAGGTTTTCGCTGTAATTTAAGTCAAAATTAAAGATTTTTTCAAAAACTTTTTTTCTTTGATTTAGGCTTAATTTATTTTTAAATGCAATATTATCTACAAATTCTTTAAAACTTTTATCATCATTAAATGGTGTTTTTATTTCTTTTTTAACACTTAAAGCAAAAACTCTTTCTCTTTTTTGAATAGAACCAGCATTTATGCTGTTAATAGTGGTTGTAAAAGTTTTATAACCAAAATCTTCTAAAACAGAAAGCCATTTTTCATATTCAGGTTTGAATTTTTTACTTAATAGATTTGTTACATTTTCCATTAATAAGTATTTTGGTTTTTTACTTGCTCCTTTTAAAATTCTGTATATTTCTCAAATTAAACTAGAAGTTGATTTATCATCATTAATTCCTTTTGATCTTCCCATATTTGCTATTGATAAACCTTGACAAGGGAAAGAATAAGTTATAAGTTCTATATCTTTTTCTTGAATAATTTTTGGATCTAATTTAGTTATATCAACATTATTGTTTGATAAAATAATCGAAGCAGCTAACAGTTGCTTAAATTCATAGTCTTTAGAAATTATCTTTGCTGGTTTTTTAGAATCTAAAGAAATTGTAAAATTTAATAAAAATTTGTTTATTTCTTCTTCTGAAGTTAAATTATTGTTTTTCAAAATTTTTTTTAATTTTTTATCTAAAGAATTATGAATTAAACCATAAGCAATATTTGCTCTTGCATCTCACTCCACTGTTGAAACAATCTCAAAAATCTTTTTTTCTTTGTTTATTTTTGTTATAGCTTTATGTTGTGCACCAATACCTGCAAATGTTTCAAGAACATTTATTATTTTTTTAGAAGACAAAATCTACCTTAAAATTTTTTATTAAGATTTTTTTATTAAAAACTGATATAGCAAGTATTGTATTTTTGTATATTGAAATATTTTGTAAAAATTTTGCTTTTGGCAATGTTAATAAATAGATACAAAATTTATCTATTAGTTTACTAATTAAATTTCTGTATTTTTCTTTTAATTTACCCATTAAATTAGAAAAAATTGATAAATCTTCTAATTTTTCTTTCTTCTGCATAATTCAATTTTACAAAAAAAAAAAAAAAACAAATCTTTTGGTAAAAAAGACTTGTTTTGTTAGTTTTTCTTTAACTAAAACAGGAAATGATGTCCAAAAATTAAAAGTAAAATTAATCCTATAATCACAGCACCTACTGCTAAAGAAAATAGAAATTTAGCTAGTTTAATTAATCAAACTAATCCAGCTAATCCTAATATTAAAATTATAATAACAATTATTCCGCTCATTTTTTTTATCCTATAATTTAATTATATTACTTTTAGATAAATTAATTCATTTTAAATTAAAATTTTTGTTTCTTTATTTTATAATTTAAAGTAAAGAAAACTAAAGGAGAAAGATGAAAATTGTATTAGCAGGAACTCCAGAATTTGCAGTTCCTATTTTTGAAGAAATTATTAATAATTTTGAAGTGGTTGCAATTATTAGTCAACCAGACAAACCATCAAATAGAGGTTATAAAATTTTACCTACACCTGTAAAAATTTTAGCTAACCAATATAACATAAAGCTATTTCAACCTACAAAAATTTCAGAAATTACGGAAGAATTAAAGAAAATAGACTTTGATATTTTAGTCACTGCTGCTTTTGGACAATGAATTCCTACTTCAGTTTTAAGCATACCTAAAATAGCCGCTATTAATATACATGGTTCCTTACTTCCTAAATATAGAGGTGCTGCTCCTATTCAACACGCTTTATTAAACGGTGATAAAGAAACAGGAGTAACTTTAATGTATATGGTAAAAGAAATGGATGCAGGAGATATGCTTGCAAAAGCAAAATTAGATATAAAAGAAGAAGACACATCAAAAGATTTATTTCATAAACTTTCTTTACTTGCAAAAAATAATATTGTCCAGTGATTAAATAAATTATCTAAAAATGAACTTAAATCTGAAAAACAAGATGACAATCTTGTAGTTTTTTCGCCTAAAATAGAAAAAGAATTTGCTCAAATTTTTTTAAGTGATGATTATATTCAAGCATATAGAAAAATAAAGGCTTTAAACGATAATCCTGGTGCTTTTTATATTAACGAACAAAATAAAAGAGTGAAACTTTTTAGAGCTTCACTCTCTCCTATTAAAAATGCTTTAAAATTAACTTTTATCAACGGGATTTTATATATTTATGAATATCAATATGAAGGTAAAAAAGTTGTAAATGTTCTTTAAATTCTAAATTTTTAATATCTTTATTAATTTTCTAAAATCTTTGATTCTTGTACTAAATGTTTAAAAACTCCTGCATTATCATTAAGTGTTAAATTAATATCATTGATGGAATTATATTCTTTTTCTGAAATATTTACAGGAATAATAAATGAATATTGAAGTAAACGAACTAAAATTCAATTATTTAAAATATACTTTTTAGAAACTCCATAGGGTTCATATACTGGTTCTTCTGCATTGATATAAAAATCTTTTTTTTCTTTTTTTATTGCTGATATTGTTTTTATATTGAAAAAATAATTTTGATTTAATAAATTAATCATTTTTTCATTTTCTGTTTGATTTTCATCTATATCAATAGTTAAATTTATTTTATTTTGATTTTTATCAAAATTTAATGAGTTAAATTTAATTTTTGAAGAAACCAACTTTTGATATTCTGAAAAATCAACTATTGGTTTTACAATATCTGTTGTAATGTTTTTGTTAAAAGGATCGTGTAGATCTTTAGGATGCCCATCAATAAGTCTTGATATTGCAGTACTATAAAAATTTACTAATAATAAATTTTGATTTTCTTTAAATTTCAAATTAATTTTGTTTTTTAAATAATCTTTATTAAGAAGTTTAATTTCTAAGCCCAAATCAGTAGTTTTAATTTCACTACCTATGTTTTGATTTTTATTAATAAATGTATAATCTCTTTTGTTAGATGTAACATTTATTTTTTCTTCTGAATTTTGAGTTTTAGATAATTCTGTTACTTCTTGATAAGGTTTTTCAAAAAAGATTATTTTAGATTCATTATTTGCAAAAATTTCTCTATTTTGTTCATTGTTTAATTGAATAAAATCAATTTTTCAATTATTTTTTAAATCAGCTATATTTTCTAAATTTAAATTATAAAATTCATTTTTTTGTTTTTCTTCTGTTTCTTTTAATTTATTTTCCTCTCTATTTACTTTTTGATTAGAACAGGAAAAAACAATTAAAGGCAAAGAAATAAAAGGGATAATATTTAATAATTTTTTCATTTTAATCAAGTATTGCTCATACTCCTGTTAATCATATTATTTTTGCATTTACATCATTATTTGAAAAAACATTAAGTTTATATTCAGTTGCTAAATCAGAACTTGGTTTTATTATTACTTTAGATACATTTTGCAATCTATTTTCAGGTAAATAAGCAGCTGTACTTTCATAATGACTTAAATGATAAATTTTATAAACTGCAGATGAATCTGCAACTATTTCTACATCCACTGAAACAGTAAAAGGATTTACATATTTTTTTATTTCTTCTTCACTTAATTTATCAAAATTTTCTAATTTATAATATTCATTTTTTTCATGTAAATATGAGTAATTAGAAAATACAACAGTTGTTGGAGATGAAAATTTTAAATTGGAATATAAATAATAATGATGTGTATTTCCATCCGCAACTGGATAACGATAAATATTTAATTTTTTAGCTTTATCTCTAAAATATTTCATTTTTTCTCAACTTATATAACCAAAACCTTCTAAATCGTTATATTGTTCTCAAGAGTTTTTACTTTCAAAACTTGCTGTAAGAATAGCTTTTAATTGAGGTACATAAAATGGTTTTTTGTTTTTTATTTCTAACAACATTGACATACCTAAAAGAACTGGTGTTGAAAAACTTGTTCCAGTTAAATTTTTTTTATTTTTTTCATTAAGAATAGAAATAACAGGTATTTGCATATTATCTGGTCCTAAACCAAGTGGAGAATTTTTATTATTATCAGTTGCATTTTCAGAATAGTACTCAGGTTTTTTAGTATTTATATCATATGCTCCTATTATAAAAGTATTTTTAGATGAAACTAAAGAATTATCTCTTTGATAAAAATTATGATTATTTTCTATTTTATTCAAAATTTTATTATAAATGTCTTTAATATTTTCTGTTATTTTTAAATCTTTAATTTTATTTAATGTAGAAAATATAAAATCTTTATTTTTTATAAAATCTGATCTAAAATTAGAAAATTCTTCTCTTCCATTACCGGCTGAAATAAAAAATTTCATATTATATTTATAAGCATACTCATCTAATAACGATGATTCTCTATCATATATATAATAACTTGTTTCAAAGGAATCTATTTTTTGTAAAAGATTATAAAAAGTTTCTAATTTTTCTTTATCAGGAGAAAAAAGAAAATAATTTTTCAAGTTTATAAAATCTGAAAGATATTCATCTAATTTACTACCATAACTCATATTAACGTAAAAAACATTATTCTTTCTCATAAATTCTAAATTTTTTCTTAATACTTCTACATTATCATATGTTTTTCCATTTCAACCATCTTTTTTTCCTTTAAATGTTGTTGAATAAAAAATAGCATTTTTAAAAAAACCTGAATCACTTCCTAAAATGGAAGCTATTTCTGTAGCATGACTATTTTTTTTATATAATTCAGCAAAAGTTTTTTGCTTATTTTTGTCAGTTTTTTCTAAATCATCTAATTCTTCTTCATTGTAAATTACTTTATCTTTGTTTAGACGATTTTCATTATGGAACAAACTGTAAGTATCAGAATTTCTATATTCCTTTAAAGTTTGTCCATTGTATTTTAGCAAATTTGAATCAACTAACCCTCCATCAATAATTCCAATTTTCACTGGAGCATAACTAAGTTCTTCTTTTTTTATTCCTAAATGATTAAATAAGTTAAAAAACATATCATTATATATTTTAGGATCTCTCTCAATTGTATCAGTAGTTTCCATTTTTGCTGAAACAAAAGTGGTTAGTGTAAAAATAGGAGATACTGATAGTAATATTTTTTTAAATAATTTTTTTCTTTTCATTTTTTCCTCTTTAATTAAATTTTTTTAATATACTCCTGCATTATCATTAAAAATCAAGTTTATGTCTTTTAATGAGTTAAATTCTTTTTCAGTTAAATCAGTTGACACAATAAAAGAATATTGAATTAAACGATTAAAAATTGTTTTTTCTAAAATATAATCTTTAACTAAATGATGCGGTTCAAAAGATTGAATTTTTTGTTGACTTGTTTTACTTCAATTTTTATTTGGCGTATCAATTGAAATGGTTTTTATACTAAAATAATCATTTTGATCTAATAAATTAAAGTTTCTATATTTTAAATTTTGTCCTTTATCAAAATTAATTGAAATTTTTGCTTTCTTTTCAGTTTTATCAAAGTTAAAAGAATTGAATTTAACATTAGAAGCAACTAAATCATAATATTTATAAAAATCAACAATTGGTTTTTCTTTTGTTGTGTCAACCTTATCTTTTTCATTATTCAATCTGTAGTTTAAACTATAATCTATTTTAGATTGTACTCTTCTATATAAATTTACTAAAAGAAAATTTTCTTTTTCTTTTTGTTTAGACCACCAAAAAGAAGTTTTTTCTAAATTCTTTTTATTAAGAAGTTTGATTTCTAAAGCAAAGTCATAATTTTTAATTTGTGAATCAATACTTTCTTCTGAAATTAAAAACTTGTAATTTGCTTTATTTTCTGTAATGTTAAACACTTTAGAGTCAAATTTAGTTTGTTCATATTTTGTTCGATAAGATCAAAATCTGTTTAAATCTAATTCTTTTTCTTCTTTTTTATTAAAAAATATAACTTTTGATGTTTGATTTTGAAAAAGATTATTAGATTGTTCTCTACTTAAGTCTATAAAATCTATGTTATCTTTTTCTCTTAAATCTTCTATTTTATTTAAATTTCAATAATAAAAATCATTGATTTTATCTTCTTTTTGTTCTTCAACTGAAGCTTGGTTAGAACAAGAAATAATAGAAAAAACAGGAATAGTTGTAATAATTGTAGAATATAAAAATTTTCTTTTTATTTTAAATAATTTCATAAACACCTCCTTTATTTAATTATATAACTTATTCATAAATTTTTATTTTACAAAGATAAAAAGTGCATATTTATTTAGAATTTCCTTTATTTAAACATATTTTTGATTTTAAAAAACAAAAATTCCAGTTTTCTGGAATTCTGTTATTATATTAAGATTTTCTTCTAATTAAAAATAGTCCGATTTTTCCATTTCCTGTTCCTTCAATAAAAGTTGAACCATCGGAAACTCTTGTTGTTATATTTTTAGAAAGTAAGGTTTCTTCAATTTCAAATCCTTCTTTTAAAGAAGTGTTTGCTTGTGGTCTATTACCTCAAGAATAAATAGCTAATAAGTATGTGCCATCTTCATTTTTTCTTACTGTCATTTCATCATATCTAAGTGCATTATCGTGTCAAATTCAAAGAATTTCATTTGGATCACCAACATATTTTTCATCCATTTCTCTCATTGAAATAAATCTTTGTCTTGCTTTATTTATCTTAGAAACTAAATTATATGCTGAATTTTCATTAGCAACAATATCTTCTACTTTTCCTTCTCCCGCTGAAGATAATGTTGTGATAAAGTTATCTCTATCTCTTTCATCTTGGAAAAATACACGTTTTTTGAGATCTTTTCAATTAAATGCTTCTCTAATGTGTGTATCAGTTTGCCCGTCTTTTTTTCCACCTTGCATTAAAAGTTCATTTCCATCATATAAAATAGGATGACCACCACGAGAAAGTAAGGAAGTAAGAGCATATTCATAAGCGGATCTTTCATCATCATCTAATCTATGTGGTGAAATTATTACTGGTCTATTATTTTGTTCTTTAAAAGTTATAATTCATCTTTCAACATCATGATTATCTAAAAAAGGTAATCATTCATGTTTTTGGTTTAAAGTATCTGTTAAACTTTTTATTACATTTTTTTCATCATTTGGATTTAATGAGACATTAAGTTTATTTTTTCATTTAGTTCCATCAATAACTGAACTTAAACCTGGTTTTGAACCTTCTCATCCTCCTCAATAACCTTTAATTTCTGCTTCTGCTGGATCTCTTCATCATTCACCAAATAAAAAGGTTCTATCGCTAAATCTAGAAATTCCTGCAGTATTTGCTTTTTTATATTCACCTTGTACAACATCTCTTCATCTTTCAAATAAATTTCTTACCATATCACTATTATTAGCTCTTGGTTTTTTAGGATTATCAGATTTAAAGTAATGTTCAAAAGCATCATATCTAAATCCATCAACTCCTTTTGCTGCTCAGAATTTGTGGACATAATCTATTTCTTTTAAAACATCTTCATTTGTAAGATTTAAATCAGGCATTCCTGCTCAAAATTGAGCAACTCATTTTTTATTTGAAGATTTTGGATTGTTTTCTAGATGAACTTTATCATAAACATTTTTAAAGTATTGTCTTATATTATCTTGTCCTTCATTTCCTAATGGATTGTTTTCTGAATTGTAAAAATAATAATATTTTTGATATTTTTCATCACCAGCAAGTGCTCTTTGGAATCAAGGATGCTCATAAGAAGTATGATTAAATACCATATCTATTACAACTTTAATTCCTTTAGAGTGAGCTACTTTTAAAAATTCTTCAAATGCTTTTAATCCACCAAGTTCAGGAGCAACTTTTGTATAATCAATTACATCATAACCATGATAAGAACTTGCAGGATGAATTGGTGATAAATATAAAGTATCAATACCTAAATTAACAAAATAATCTATATTGTCTTTCAATCCTATAAAATCACCAATTCCATCATTATTACCATCAGCAAAAGAATAAACTGTTAATTGATAAATTGTATTTGATTTAGGTTTACTTTTATCAAAAGGAGCAATATATTGGACAGAATCGCTTTCATCTTTATAAGTTAAATTATCCAAAGCTCCTGATTTTTTAATTTCTTTTAAAAACTTTTCATTTGATCAACCTCTTAAAGTTTTTATTTTAGATAATTTTGCTCTTTCAGGAGAGTTTAAATATTCTTCAATACTATATTTATTTACTCTATTTCCTGTTAAATCAGGAGTTTCTTCATCTCAAACAGGAGTTTTATTAATAATCTCTTCTTCATTTTGATTATCTACTGGAGAATTATTTTTGTCTGGATTTTCTGAATTTTTGTTTTCAGAATTTACTTTAGTTTTTTGATCATCTGTTTTAGTTGTAATATTATCTTTTTCTTCTTTTTGATCTTCTGGTTTTGTATTCTCTACTTTACCTTTTTCTACAGGTTTTTTTGTTTGTTTTTCAGCAACTGGGACAATTGGGACCTCAGTTTTTTCTTTTCTTTTTTCATTTTCTGTTGGAGTTTTAGGATTATTTATTTTAGTTTTTTCTATTGATTCTTCTCCATATTTGCAAGATACAGTAAGAGAAGAGAAAAATGTAACAGTTGGAATTGTTCATAATAAATTTAAAGATTTTCTTTTTTTCTTCATACTTTTTCCTTTTTAAATACTTATATATTTAATTATATCAAATATAATACATAGAATTTTAATTTTTATGAACAAAAAATAAATAAAATAAGAAAAATTTCAAATTTTCATTGAAAAAAACCGGAACACATTCTCTTCAAATCTTTTTAGATGTGTTTCGGTTTATTATTTTATTAGGATTAAAAATGTTTTTAAATATACAATTTACATTGTTGATGATTTAAAATAAATTTCTTTTATTTTTAATATTAAATCATTTATGTTAATTTCATACATATCTTTATTTTTATTTAAAATTTCAGAAAATTCTTTATTTAAATCAATCTCTAATTTTGTTTTTAAATTTTCTTCATTTTCATTTATTAAGATATTTAGCATTAATCAGTATATTTGTTCTTTTGAATTAGTATAAATAATATTATTAATAATTTTAGTATTACTTTCATAAAATTCATCAAAAGAAATGCTTGAATTAAATAATAACTGTGAGTTATTAAAATTTCACTCATAAGTATTAATAACTTCTATTATTGGTGTTTCATATAAACTTTCAATAATTATTTTTCTTTTTAAAAAAAGAAAATCAAAAAAATCTGACATTTTATTTTTTAAAAAGAATTTTTCCGTAAATTGATTTAAATTTAGTAAATCTTTGCTTGTAAATTTCTTTTCTACTCACTCTTTTTTCTTTTGAATAAAAGATGAAATACTTAAATCTTTTTCGTCGTATTCAATGTGAAAAATAAGTTTTAAATTATTTAAATATATTTGTTCTATTAGTGAGTTAATAATATTCATATTTCATTTTTGTTTATTATTCAGTATTTGTTTAATAATGAAAATAGTTTTCTGCATTTTTTCATCATAAGGGAATATTTCTGTTTTTTCTAATTTAGGCAAGTGAAATATTTTTGCTAAAAATAAGTATTCTACTGGTGCAATATATAAATGTTCATTTTGTTTATTACATAAAGATAAATCAATATCTTCAGTTAGAAAAAATTCAAAACGAGTTTCTTTATCTTTTAGATTTATTATTAAAGAAATAAGAAAAGAATTGTGAAAAACAACTTTTCCATGTTTTTCAAAAATGTTTAAAATTTCTTTTTTATCAATTAAATCCCCATGCTTTAAAAATAAATCAACATCATTATATTTACCTAAAAATTTAAAATTTTTAAAGAAATTAAAAGCAAAACTGCCTTTTATTATAGTATTAATTTTTAAATTTGCCAAATCTTCAGAAATACGATTTATTTTTTCCATTATTAAAGTTCTTTGGTTTTTTTCTTCCTTTTTAATTTTTAACTTTAAAATTAAGTAATAAGGAATAGGTAAAAAAGTACTTAATAGTAATCTTTTATTATACATTTTTAAAGCAAAATTTAATTTTGCTTGATATTTAGAATCAGAAATAAATTTCATTATTGTTTTTTCTTTTATAAAAAAAATAAAAAAGGATTTAAATTTTATCTCTATATCAGGATTCTCTTCTACTTTAATTCTTATTTTTATTAATTTCATATATACAAACAAAATATAAAGATATAAAATACCAGCAACTCATAAAGTTCCTCAACCAAATCAAAATAATGGAAAATATTTATAATCTAAAGAAAGAGTAGTTCATACTATTATTATCACACTTATTCAAATGAAAAATAAAATGTTAGAATAAGTCTTTAAATAGAAAGAAATTCTGATTTTATTTTTTAAATTTATCATTTTTCACCTCTTTAGTAAAGAAAACTAAATTTATTTGAACATATAAACCCAATAAAGGATGTGTACAAGCTATTCTTTTCAATTTTTCTTTTTGTTTAATTGATTTTTTTTCTAATTTATTTTCTGATTTTTTTCCTCAAAATCCTATTAAAAATAAAACTTTAAAATATTTATTAATTTTTGTTATTTCTCATTCTTCTAAATTTTCTTTGTCTTTAGTGATTTTAAAAATTTTCAATAAGTTATATAAATTTCAAATATATAAAGGCATTATTGCAAAAGCTGGTGCAAAACTAACTAAAACAAAAAATCATCAATTTTTTCAAAAAAAAGTTACTTTAATAATTGTAAAATATGTAAGTAAAATAAAATAAATTCAAAATAATAAATAATTTGTAAGAATTAAAAAAATATTTCTTTTTATAACTATACCTAATTTATATAATATTTTTTCCATATTAAGCTCCTTTTACTATTTTTAAAAAAGTATTATTTTGTCTAAAATTAAAAAATCAAAAAACTAAATTTTAGTTTTTACAAATTTGTTTTTGATTTTTTCTTTATTTGTAACTGTGATATTTATTTTATTTGAATATTTAGATTTTTATTTATTAAATGTAATTGTTTATAAATAGTTATTATAAACAATTAATTTGAGTAGAAAATAATTCAATAAATTGGAAATAATAATCCAAATAAAGGATTTATTCCAGAAATTTTTTCTAATCTTTCTTTTTGTTTAATTGATTTTTTTTCAAGTTTTTCTTGTGATTTTTTACCTCAAAAAGCAACTATAAATAAAAATTTGAAATATTTTTCTATTTTTTTTATTTTGTCTTCTTCTAATTTCTCTGCTTTTTTTGTTAATTTAAAAATTTTAAAAAGAAAAACTGTGTTTCAGATGTATGAAGGTACAATTATGAAAGCGGGTCAAATGAAAGCAAAAAATAAAGTTCATTCACTTTGTCAAAAAAATGGATCTCTAATTATTGTAAAATATGCAAGTAAAGATAAATAAATTATTAATAATACATTATAAACAAGTAACAAAATAAAGTTTCTTATTATCGCATAAGCGAATCTATAAAATATTTTTTCCATATTCTTCCTCTTTTATTTTTTAATATCTATAATCATAATTTGAGTTATCTGATATAAATTTTTCATCTAATTTATTTTTAAAAAAGGTTTTGTAATAATTATAATCTGAATCTTCAGATAATTGAACCAATTGAGCAAGAACATCTCTATCTTGAGAATTGGTAGAATTATCACCATTTTCTAAATCTTTATAAGTTATTTTTGCTAATCTATCTAAAAATTCTTCATATTTTTTTATTTGTGAGTCCACATAAGCACGTACACTAGCTGTAACTATTGCACCAGGAATAGTGAAAAATCCTAAAGTAAAACCTATTGTTGTATATTTTAGTGCTTGTGAATGTTCTTTTTCAGTTTTAAGAAAACTTTCATATGATTTTTTTAGTTCCTCTACTTTGTCAAGAACTTCTCCTTCTATAACGCTTCTACTTTGTCCTACATTTAAAAGATGTGAAACTTCTTTTTGAAATTTTTTATACATTATAGAATTTTCTTTAATATCTTTTATTGTTTTTTTAAGCATTAATGCATTTGTTTGACCGAAAACTTGAGTAAGTTGATGAACAGAGGCATCATCTATTAATTTAATTTGTTTTAAAACTCTAATTTTGAAAATTTTTGATTTATATTGACTTTCTTTTAAAAGTTCATTATTTTTATTTGAAATTAAGAAATCAAAAAAATTAATTTCATTTAATAAATCAGAAAGATCTAAACCAATAGAAACTTCCTCTGGTATGGGTAACAAAGGACTTACTGCTATATAAATAATATTAAAAACATCTTGAAAAAGTTGATATTTCAAAGAATCTAGATAAGGTTGATTTAAGAGTGAGTGAAGAGAACTTACTACTTTGGCTGCATCTTCTTTTATAACGCTTCTTTGACTAATATTTAATAAATGACCAACGTCCTTATTAAATTTTTTGTAAAAATACATATTCTTTAAAATTTTAATTTTAGTAGTTGAGTCTTCTCCTAAAAAAGTTTTTTGCTCTTTTTCAGGAAGCAAAGATAAATTATTAATATATTTTAATAATCTAATTTTAAATAATTTAGCAGAATAAGAACTTTCTGCTTCTAAAAACATTGATTTTAACAATATTAAGTAATCTAGTTTTTGTAACTTTTGATTTATTTCGTTTTTAAAGTCAATTTTTTTCTCTATAACTGTATTTGGTATGAACATATTTTCTCCTTTCAATACAATTTTATTCTTATTTGTTCTTTTTTTTATTTTTTCAATAGAATAAATTTAAAAAATATAAAATAATTCATTTTTTTTCATTTTCGATTTTTTTTCTTTGAAATATGCAAAATAGTGATACCGTTTAAATAGTTTTTGAAATTAAAAATACCAGTAAAAATTACTGGTATGATTTATTCAAAATATAATTATTTTCCAAGACAAAAATTTTTAAACATTGAATCCAATAAGGTTTCATTATCTGCTTTACCTTTAATATTTACCAAGTCTTCTCACGACTTTCTTAAATCTACTATAACTATATCTGGTTCAAAACCATTTTTTAAAGAAAAAATGGCGTTTTCTATTGAAAGAAAAGAAGATTTTATTAAAGAAAGTTGTCTTATATTTGTAATAACTTTTTCATTATTAATATCAATGTTTTGATAATTTTTTATAATCTCATTCTCGAGATTTTCTATTTCTTTATTTTTAGCACTTATATAAATTTTGGTATTATCTAATTTTTTAGAATCCAATAAATCTTTTTTATTATGAACAGGGATATATTGTTTATTTTTAGAAAAATCAACAATTTGTTGATCGAATTGGTCAGTTTCTACTGATGCATCAAGTAAATGGATGACAATATCAGATTCTTCTATTTGTTTAAAAGAGCGTTCTATACCTATTTTTTCAACTTTATTTGTTGAATTTCTAATACCAGCAGTATCTTTTATTATAAAAGGTATACCTTCTAAAACAAACTCAGATTCAATAACATCTCTTGTGGTTCCTGCTTCGTCTGTTACTATTGCCTTTTCTTCATTTAAAAAAGCATTTAATAAAGAAGATTTTCCAGCATTTGGTTTACCTACAATAGCGATTTTTACACCATCATAAATAACTCTAGATCTTTCCGAAAGGTCTATAGTGGTTTTGAGTTTTTCTTTTAATATTTCTAATTTTGGTAAAAGGGTTTGATTAGTTAAAATTTCTACATCATCATATTCAGGATAATCGATATTAACTTCTATAATTGCTATTATTTCTAACAATTCACTAATTAAATTTTTAATATAATTACTTGTTTTTCCATCAAATTTTTCAATAGATGCTTTTGTTTGTAACTTGGTTTTAGCATGGATTAAATCATTGATAGCTTCTGCTTTGATTAAATCCATTTTTCCATTTAAAAAGGCTCTTCTAGAAAATTCTCCTGGTTCAGCCATTCTAGCTCCATTAGCTAGTACTAATTCTAGAATTAAATTAGTATTAACTATACCACCGTGTGCATTTATTTCTACGGTATTTTCCCCTATAAAATTATTTTTGCCTTCAAATCACATTACTAAAACTTCATCAATAAGTTCATCTTTATTTTTGATTCAACCATAAGTAATTTCTTTATCTTTACCAACTTTTCCTGTGAAAATTTTTTTAACAATCAAAAAAGCGTCTGGACCAGTGATCCTAATTATGGAAATTGCTTGGTTAACCAAACCTCCAGATGAAATCGCGGCAATATTATCAAACATTAGTATCCCATTTTTTTCTCATATTCATCTAATGTCCCTCTAAAAATAAAAGAGGAATCTGGTTTGATTTCTAAAATTACATTAGAAACTTGTTTAACTAAAGCACGATTATAAGTTGTAAAAATCATAGATGATTTATAATCAGCAAGTCCTTCAATTACTGAATCAATTGATTCTGCATCTAAGTGATCTAAAGGTTGGTCAAATACAAGAAAATTAGATTCTTTTAGCATCATTCTAGAAAACATTAATCTTGCTTTTTCTCCACCGGATGTTACCTTAACATTTTTAAAAACAGAATCACCACTAAAAAGCATTCTACCTAAAAAACTTCTCATTCTTTGATCTGAGTTATCTTTATTAGATTCTTCTGTATTTTCAATTGGTCATTTGCTTAATCATTCCATTAAGTTTTCTTCTTTATCAAAATATTTAGAGTTATCTGATGGGAAATATTCTGGAGTTATTGTGGATCCTCAAATAACTTGACCAGAAGTTGGTTTTTCAAGTCCAAGCAGAATTTCAAGTAGTTTGGTTTTAGCAATGTCGTCTTCACCAAGTAAAACCATTTTTTCGCCAGGTAAAATATCAAATGATAAACTTTCAAACAAAGTTTCTCCTGTCTCTGGATTAACATAAGATAAGTCTTCTACTCTTAAAATTTGCTTTCCTGGTTGTTTAAAAATATCAAATCTAATAAAAGGATATTTTCTTGAAGAAGGTTTAATTTCTTCAAGAGTAATTTTTTCAAGTGATTTTTTTCTTGATGTTGCTTGAGATGATTTTGAAGCATTTGCAGAGAATTTAGCAATAAAAGCCTGTAATTTAGCAATTTGTTCTTCTTTTTTAGCATTAGAATTTTTTTGCATTTCTCTTATTAATGTTGAAGATTCTTTTCAGAAACTATAATTACCTGTAAACATTTTAGCTTCACCAAAATCAATATCTACAATGTTAGTACATACTTGATCTAAAAAGTCACTATCGTGTGAAACAACAATAACAATATTTTGATAATCAACTAAAAAGTTTTCTAATCATTTGATTGCTTTTAGATCTAAATGGTTAGTAGGTTCGTCCATAATCAAAATATCTGGATTTCCAAATAAAGCCTTTGCTAAAAGAACTTTTACCTTTTGTGAAGCTTTTAAATCGCTCATTTTTACATTCCATTTTTCTTTAGGAATATCTAACCCAGATAATAAAATTTGTGCATCATTTTCAGCGTTTCAACCGCCCATTAGACCGAATTTTTCTTCTAATTCCCCTGCTTTTGTATAGTCTTCTTCTGTAGCTTCTGGATTTTCATAAATTGCATTTTTTTCTTGTTGAATTTTAAATAATTCTTCATTTCCCATAATAACCACATCAGTCACATTAAAATCATTATACATATTGTGATCTTGACTCAAAACTGAAATTCTTTGGTTTTTATCTTTGATAATTTCACCTGAAGAAGCTTCAATTTGCCCTGAAATTATTTTTAAAAAGGTAGATTTTCCAGCTCCATTTGCTCCTATAATTCCGTAAGTGTTTCCTTCAGTGAATTTTAAATTAACATTGTCGAATAATTTTTTATCATAAAAAATTTTGGACAGATTTTTGATTTCTAACATTTTACTCCTTTATTTTTTATTAATAGTATTTAATTTATTATTTTATTAGTTAGTAATTTATATTAAATTATATATGTTTAATTTCATTTTATTAAAAAAGACACTAATTTGTGTCTTAAATTAGTTTTTCCATTGTTTTAGCAATAGCATCTGTATTATGATTTCCAATAACTTCACAAGCAACTTCTTTTGATGAAACTGTTCCGTTTTCCATAGCAAATCCTTTATAAGCGTTTTTTATCATTAAAACATCATTTCCTGAATCACCAAAAGTAATTAAGTCATTTGTTGTTAAATTCAATAATTCTAAAACTTTTTTTAGTCCATAAAATTTATCTGTATTTTTTGGATTAACATCTAAATAAACTCTATTTGTTAACAAACAAGTGTATGAATCCCCTATTAATTTGCTGTATTTATCAAATAATTGCTTGATTTTTTCTTCAGAATTTCTTAAAGCTAATTGGGTTATTTTTTCATTATTTTTGTAAATTGCATTTAAAATTTCTTCTTCTGTTTTAAAACCTTGCTCATCATAATCCATTTTTTCTTGTTCTGTTAATCATGAAAAAGTTTTGCTATTATCTTTGAAAGGATAAACGTTTTTTTCTGTACTTAATGTAAAGAAACTTTCGCTTTCTTTAGCTTCTTCTAAAAGGGTTTTAAGTAATTCAACAGGTAAAAACTCTTTTATTGTAGTTTTTTGATTTTTAACATCATAAATGGCTACTCCATTGTTTGAAACTAAAAAATCAAAATCACTAAATTGATTTAAAAAGATTGTAGTTGAAGCAATTGCTCTACCTGTGGCGATTGCTAAATAATGACCTTTACTTTTTGCTTGTTTTAAAATTTTAATAGTTTCTGGATGTATTGTTCCATCACTTCTTAGTAATGTTCCATCCAAATCAAATGCAAATAATTTTTTCATTTAGTTTCCTTTATTTTTTAAGTGTGGGAATAAAAGTATTTCTCTAATTGATTCTTTTTGAGTTAATAGCATTACTAATCTATCTATACCAATACCACAACCACCTGCTGGCGGCATTCCGTATTCTAAAGCTTCAACAAAATCCATATCAATTTCACTAGCTTCATCGTTTCCAGCGTTTTTTTCTTCAAGTTGTGATTCAAATCTTTTTAATTGGTCGATTGGATCATTTAATTCACTAAACATGTTAGCATATTCTTTTTTATTGATAAATAATTCTGCTCTGTCTGTAAATCTTGGATCTTTTTCGTTTTCTCTTGCTAATGGAGAAATTTCAATTGGATGTCCGTAAACAAATGTTGGTTGAATTAATGTATCTTCAACAAATAATTCAAATAATTCATTAATTAAGTGACCTGATGTAAAATATTTTTCAATTTTTATTTTGTGTTTGATAGCAACTTCTTTAATTTCTTCAAATGTTGTTTTTTTCAAATCAATACCTACATATTTAGAGGTTTCATCTACCATATCAATTTTTCTAAAAGGAGCTTTTAGTGAAATTTTATGACCACCATATATTATTTCTTCTTTTCCTAACTTTTTAGCTAAAGATGAAATTAAATCTTCAGTTCTTTTCATCATTCCGTGTAAATCTGAATAAGCTTCATAAAACTCAATTGAAGTAAATTCAGGATTATGAGTGGTATCGACACCTTCGTTTCTGAAAATTCTTCCTATTTCATAAACTCTATCAAAACCACCTACTAAAAGTTTTTTTAAAGGCAATTCTGTAGCTATTCTTAAATAAAAGTCCATACTTAAAGCATTGTGAAAAGTGGTAAATGGACGAGCACTTGCACCACCTAAAATAGGATGTAATACAGGAGTATCAGCTTCTAAATATTTTAAATCATCGAAAAATTTTCTAACATAAGAAATAATTTTGCTTCTTGTTCAAAAAATTTGTTTTGCTTCTTCATTGATAATTAAATCCACATAACGACGACGGTATTTTTCTTCGATATCAGTTAAACCATGATATTTTTCCGGAAGTGGTTTAAGTGCTTTAGTTAATAATTGAACTTTTTCTGCTTTTAGTGAAATTTCTCCAGTATTTGTTTTCATTACAATACCTTCAAAATAAACTATATCTCCTATATCTAAAGTTTCTACTAATTCTGAATATACAGTATTTTCCTTTTTATTAAAATAAATTTGTGTTCTTGATTCATCATCTTTTATAACAATAAAAGGTCCTCTAAAAGTCATTATTCTTCCAACCACTGAAGCTTTAAATTCTTTATTGTGTAATTCATCTTTGCTATAAGAATTATATTTAACAAGTAGTGAAATTGAGTTATCGCTAATTGGTTGATTTTGTGAAAAAGGATTAATACCCATTTCTTTGTATTTGTCTATTTTTTTTCTTCTAATTAGTTCTTGTTCATTAAAATTTCTTTCCATTTTACCCTTTCTTTCTAACTATAAATTAATATATTAAATTATATTATAAATTCTTTATTTTATATAAATAAATATGCTATTTATTATTTAATTTTAGATATTCTAATCTTGCTTTTATTAAATTGTGTTCTGTAAGCAGAATTTAATTTAATGAAGTAAATTTAGAAATAAAAAGATGAACTTTTTTATGCTCACCTTTTAATATTTTAGATTATTTTATTTTCATCTTCTTTATCTTGGTTTTCTGAATCTAAGATTGGTTGTGTTTCTTGAGTTTCTTTTTCTGTTTCCATTTCAGAATTCTTTTCATTAGAATTTTCCAATTGAACATCTTCAATTAATTTATCTATATCAATTTCTTCTTGTTTTTTATATTCTTCTTTTTCTTTTCTTTCTGGTAATTTCATATATTTAGCAATATATTCAATTTCTTCAGAAACAATAGTTTCATTTTCAAGAAGAGAATCTTTAATTAATTCTAATAATTCTCTATTGTTTTTAACCACTTCTTTTGCTTGTTCATAAGCTTCAGAAATTATTTTTCTTACTTCTAAGTCTATTTCATGCCCTACTTGGTGTGAAAATGACATATTTTTTGCATAATCTCTACCTAAGAATGGAGAACCTGTATTTTCTTCATATTGAATTGGTCCAAGTGCAGACATACCAAATTCAGTAACCATTCTTCTTGCTATTTTTGTAGCTTTTTCAATATCGTTTGCTGCTCCGGTAGAAATTTCTTTTTGTCCATAAATTAATTCTTCTGCAACTCTACCACCCATAAATGATGCAATTGTTGCTAACAATTCTGATTTAGTTGCATTATATTTTTCTTCTTCTGGAAGCATTAAATTGTAACCACCAGCATTCCCTCTTGGGATAATAGTGATTTTTTGTACTTTACTTCCGCCTGGAACTTTAATACCAACAACGGCGTGACCAGCTTCGTGGTAAGCAACCATTGTTCTTTCTGCTTCTGTAATTGTTCTGTGTTTTTTAGCAGGACCACTCATAACTCTGTCAATTGCTTCATCAATTTGTGCTGGAGTTATAACTTCTGTTTTTTCTCTAACTGATAAAATTGAAGCTTCATTTATTACATTTTCTAATTGCGCACCAGAAAAACCAGGAGTTCTTTTAGCGATGTTTCTAAAATCAATAGAACTATCAACCCTTTTACCTCTTGCGTGTAATTGTAAAATTTCTTCTCTCTCTTTTACATCTGGATAACCAACTGTAATGGTTCTATCAAAACGACCAGGTCTTTGAAGAGCAGGATCTAGAACATCTGTTCTGTTTGTTGCAGCAATTACTAAAAGACCGCTATTATCAGCCATTCCATCCATTTCTACAAGTAATTGATTTAGTGTTTGTTCTCTTTCATCGTTTCCGCCACCAATACCTGAACCCCTGGAACGTCCAACAGCATCTAATTCATCAATAAATATAATTGCTGGTGCTTCTTTTCTTGCTTCTTTAAATAATTCTCTAACTCTTTTTGCTCCCATACCTACATATAGTTCAACAAAATTAGAAGC
The DNA here is from genome assembly GCF_054343485.1 of Mycoplasma sp. 613B. Classification (NCBI taxonomy): domain Bacteria; kingdom Bacillati; phylum Mycoplasmatota; class Mollicutes; order Mycoplasmatales; family Mycoplasmataceae; genus Mycoplasma; species Mycoplasma sp. 613B. The sequence goes on from NZ_JBTGVH010000002.1 coordinate 61,104, forward strand.
TGAAATAAATAAGAAAGGTACATTAGCTTCACCTGCGGTTGCTTTTGCAAGTAATGTTTTTCCCGTACCTGGAGGACCACCAAGTAAAATTCCTTTTGGAATTCTTGCTCCAGCTGCTTGATATTTTTGTGGATATTTTAAATAATCCACTAATTCCATAACTTCTTCTTTTACTTCTTTATTTCCAGCGATATCGCTAAATTTTTTGTCAGAAGTTATTTTAGTTGCTTGACTACTTTGAAGACCACCAAATAATCCATTTCCGTTTCCTGAACCTCTAAATTGTCTATAAATAAAAAATAATAAAACTAAAGGGAAACCTACAGAAACTAGTAATGGAATAAATCCTAAAATTCTACTTAAAGTTGATGGTTGTGGAATTCCTAAACTATAATAACCAGTTTGAATTCTGTTATTTAAAATAAATTTAGAAAGTTCAGTTTTAACTTCTTGTCCATTTTGATCAAATTGTTTATAAGCAAGTGCTTTTTGAATTGCTTCAAAATAAGTAGTATCACCCATTATTTTAGCTATATTTCCATTGTATTTATTTGCAATAGTTGGTGAAATTTGCACTATGTAATCTTGAACATAAAAATGATTATTTTTTTGTCCACCTATTTCCTGAAATCTTAAAACTCATTCGTTTTCACTAATTGTTATATTTGCGAAAAATTTATCATCAGTAGTTGATGCACTATATTCTCTTATTTTATCTTCAAACTGAGTAATACTAATTGTTTGTGGATGATAACCAAAAATTAGTTGCCATAAAAATCATAAAAGTATGATAGTTAAAATTGTAATTAATATTACAGTTCACTTTTTTTTCTTTAAAAAATTCATTAATTAGTCCTTTCTTCATATTAAGTATTATAAATTATAAGACTTTTAATTGATTTATTAATAAAATTTATAAAAATGATACTTATTTGGGAAAAAAGTCTCTTTTTTCCATTTCTAAAAGTAAAATTTCCAATTTTTTCACTCTTTGTGTAAAAAAATAAATTTAAAAACAGTTTGATTTCTTTTTGATTTATAGTGCTATAATTTTAAATAATTATGGAAAACGGAGAAATAGTAACAGGTAAAGTTAAAAAAATCTTTAAAAATTACTTTTGTGTTAATTTAAAAGATGGTTATCAAGGTATTGTTTTTATAAAGGAAATTAGTGATTATTACATTCAAAATTTAGAAGAAATGTTTATAATAGGGGATGAAATAAAACTAAAAATTTTAAGTATAAATCACCATACAAAAAAAGCAACGCTTTCTTTTAAACAAATAAGACCTAAATACTTAAAAAGTCCTTTTTCTTTTAAATTAACAGAAACAGAAAATGGTTTTAAAAATTTATTAAGATTTACAAAAAACGAGGTAGAAAAATGAAAAAAATAACTTTAAATTTAAAAAATGCAATAAAAGAAGAAGAAATTTTAAAATTTCAAGATCAAGTAACTAAAATTAATGATTCAATGAATGATTTTTCTGCAGTTGGTTCTGATTTTTTAGGTTGAAAAGATTTACCAGAAAATAGCAATTGAAAAGAAATAAATGAAATGAAAAAAGCTGCTAAAAAACTTCATACTGATAATATTGAAGTTTTAGTAGTTATAGGGATTGGGGGTTCATATTTAGGAGCTAAAGCCGCTATTGATGTTATTCAAGGTATGTATCCTGGAATTGAAAGAAAAATGGAAATCATTTTTGCAGGTACTTCCATTAGTTCAAATTCTTTATATCAATTATTAAAATATGTGGAAAACAAAAGATTTGCAATCAATGTTATTTCCAAATCAGGAACAACAACAGAACCTGCTATAGCTTTTAGATTCTTTAAATCTCTTTTAGAATCTAAAGTAGGTGTTGAACAAGCACAAGAATTAATTTTTGCAACTACCGATGCAAATAAAGGAACATTATTTGAAATGGCAAAAATTAAAAAATACCAAAAATTCATTATTTTAGATAATATTGGTGGAAGATTTAGTGTGCTTTCTCCTGTTGGTTTATTCCCTTTAATTTGTGCTGGAGTAGATATTGATGAAGTTCTTAAAGGTGCTGCAGAAGCTAATGAAATTTATAAAAATAGTTCGCTTGAAACAAATGATGCTTATAGATATGCTGTTGCAAGATTCCTTTTAGGTAAAAAATATAAAGCAGAAATGCTCGTTTCTTATGAACCTAATTTTGCTTTCTTTAATGAATGATGAAAACAATTATTTGGAGAAAGTGAAGGTAAAAATGAAAAAGGATTGCTACCAACATCTGCTATATTCTCAACCGATCTTCATTCATTAGGTCAATTTATTCAAGAAGGATCAAAAATTCTTTTTGAAACAATAATAACCTTAAAACATCCAGAACACGATTTAATAATTAATGAAGATGAAGAGAATTTAGATAAATTAAATTATTTAGTAGATAAAACAGTTCATTTTGTAAATAATGCAGCTTTTGAAGCCACAATGGATGCACACGTAAATGTAGGTAAAGTTCCTAACATTCACTTATTATTAGAAGATTCCAAAGAAAGAAGTTTTGGATGACTAGTAATGTTCTTTGAAAGAGCTTGTGCAATTTCAGCATACTTACTTGGAGTTAATCCATTTAATCAACCAGGTGTTGAAGTTTATAAATCAAATATGTTTAAAATTCTTGGTAAAAAATGAAAATAAAAATCATAAATCTTATACAGGTTTATGATTTTTTTATCAAAAAGTAACTTAACTTATTTAGTAAAAATTTGCTCTCAATTATTTATTTTGACTTCTAAATCACTAATAGAATTAAAGTCTTTCAAATCCATACTATTAATTGGAACCATAAAGGAAAATTGCAATATTTTGTATGAATTATTTAATTTTGTTTGTTTTAAAAATTTAAAATCAGTTTTCCTTTCTTTTGATTTTTCTAACCGAAAATTCATATGAAGTGTTTTGTTGTTATAATCAAAATAAATTGAATTAAACATAGGATAAATTCGTTTTAAAACATCATAATCTAGAGAATTATTTTTAACTATAGTTCCTAAAGATAAACTATCTTTTTTATCAGAAACATCAATATTTAATCCTGATTTTTTTATATTTTCTTGATTAAAATCAGAAGGAGCCTTAACATAAAAGTTTATAAGAACTGCTTCGCTTAAAATACTTGGTAATAAATTAATGTCATATCTAAAATTTTTATAATTCAATAATTTAACACTTAAAGCAAAATTATAATTTTCAAAATTAGAAATATTTAAGTTGTTTTCTATAGAAAATAAAGCATTTTCGCTATTTTTTGAAAATTCTAAAAATTCTTCTTTTTCTTTATTAGAATGATTTATATATTCATTATTAAAATAAATGTTGTGTTGTTTGTCGCTTAAAAACAAATTTTTGTTTTCAAAAGTATCTGAATTGGTTAAATCTATTCCAAAAATATTCTTTAGTTTTTCTATGTTCTTAAGGTTTTGATTATTAAAAGTATGAATATCAGGATTTCAATCATCAACTAAAGGTTCTGTTGTATAACGAAATTCTCCACCTTCAGAATCACTATGTATTTTCTTGTTTTCTTCTGTTTTAGAATTACAAGAAGTTATGGCAATAGATGAAAATACAAAAGCACTTAAATTGAGTAAAATTCATCTTTTTTTCACTTTCCCTCCTTATAATATAATTATACATAATTTGAATAAAATAGCATAATTAAAATAGAAAAAGTTCAAACTTTTTCAATTAAACTTTTTGTATTTTTCTATTTACTTTTATTAGTTGACTTTAATTCATCAATATTTACTTTAAATATTTCTCCTGTATAGACCAGATTTTTATCAGAAAATGAATCAAAGGAATTAATGTCCTGTATTCTTTCTGCTTTATATAAAGGAAATTGTGCATTTAATTCAAGACTTAGTTCGTATTCATTATTTTCTTTTTTATTTAAATAAAAATTAATGTTGTCAAAATTAGAATTATTTATAATGGTTACAAAAGGATAAGCAGTTAAACGATCGTTTCTTGAAATTAATGAATTTAAAGGTAAAAAGTCATATTTTCACTCATAAGTTTTAGAAGAATTACTATCTTTAATTTTTACTAGTAAATTATTAATTACGTAATTTTTGATTCTTTCAAATAAATTAGCATTTTTAATTAATGAATTAACATTGACTTTGGTTTTTGTATTATTTAGATTTTTAGATTCTTCTTCTAAAAGGGATTTAACTTTCAATTTAGATAAATATTCACTAAATTTTTCTTTATTTATACTGAAATTAAATAATTCATTATCAACATTGCCTTTTTCATTTAGGTTATGTTTTCTTAATCCTGAAAAACTAAATATTTTTAAATACCTTGGAACACTTGCATTAACTTCTTCTTCATCTCTATTGTAAATTCCTACTTCTATATCCAATGTTCCTTCCAAATCATCTGCTTTAACACCTAAAACTTCATAATGAAATTTTGGATTATTATTGTTTTCTATATTTCTTTCTAAAAATTTTGTTATTAATGAAGGATTTAGCTTAATTTTAGAATTTCTAAATAAGTCTTTTGCATTTGTGCCAGAAACTAAAAATTCATAATTTAGTATCGTTTCATTTTCGCTTTTCGGTTGATTTTCTATATCTTGAAAACTCTCTCTATTTTCGTTATAAAGTAATAAACTCGCTATTAGTGAAGGGTAAAGTTCTTTTATTTCTGATGACAACTCTTTTGTTCTTAAAAAGTTTTCTTTTTCAGTGTCTTTTTCTGTATTTTTGTTTTGAAAATAACTAAAACCTTTTAAAGAAACAAAAATATCTTTTTTGTTGTTTTTTTCTGTATAAAAGGAAATTTTAACATTATCTATTATTCCTACATTATTTTTTACATCACTAATTTCTTTAGAAAAAGTAGCTATAATTTTAGAAAATTTATGTCTAATATCATAAGGTAAACTTATGCTAGAACTTAAACTTTCTGTATCGTTATTTTTGAATCTTTCATAAAATGAAGATGAATCGTAGGTTTTATAAAAATCAATTACATTTAATGAATTACCAAGTTGGTCAATTGATTTCATTATTTCTTGCTCATTTTCATCTAAAATTTTGCTATTTTTTGTTCTAAAAATTGTATTTATTTCTTCTTTTATAGGGGAAATTGATATAGAAATATCAGAATTAGGTTTATTTGCACCGATTGAAATTAATTTATAATTTGTATTTTCTTCAAGATTTTCAATTTTAAACTCTCTTTTGTTTTCAATTGCTTTTGGAGTTACGTAATATTCTCTTGTTTCGGAAGTATCTAAATTTTTAAGAACAAAAGAAAAAGTTACATCTTTTTCAACATTTAAATTAAAACCTACTTCAATTTCAACAGAAGTTTCTTTAACATTTTTAAACTTTAAATCATTAACATCATATGAAATTACTTTAATTGGAGTGAATGGTGAAATATCAGATTCATTTTGCTCTTTTTTACAGGAAACAGCAACAATAGATGTTGTAACTATTGATGTTGCTAAAACTAAATTTATTAATTTATTTTTCTTTTTTATCATATTTTAAATATAACACTTTTTATTTTAAATTTATAAAATTTGACAAATTTCTTTTAAAATAAAAAGAATTAGATAATCTTTTATATAAAATTCATTATTATCTTACTTTTTCAATAAAAAAAAGTATAATTTAAAAAAGAAATTACAAGATGTTTTTATTAAATTAATAATTAATAATGAAAAGAAAGGAAAAAATGGCAAAAATTAGCATTTTTGGTTTAGGGGGATTAGATGAAAATGGAAAAAACTCCTATGTTATTGAAGTAAACAACTCTATTTTTCTAGTTAATGCAGGAGCAAAGGTTCCTATAAGTTCAACTAATGGTGTAGATACTTTAATCCCTGATTTTACCTATTTAGAACAAAACAAAGACAAAATTAAAGGAATATTCATTACAGATGGGAAAAATGAATCTTTTTCAGCAATTCCTTGATTATTGATGAAAATAAAAGGTTTAAAAATATTTTGTTCGCCTTTTACTAAATTTTTAATTTTAGACAGGATTTCAAAGTATAAAATAGGACACACAGATTTTGAAGTTATTTCAATAACAAATGAAAAAATTGACTGTAATGATGCAATAGTTAAATCTATTCCACTTGCTGGATCAATGCCTGGAGTTTATGGATACAACTTCGAAACAGAAGATGGTTCTATTGTTGTGATGCTTAATTTTGTTGTTGGATCTTTAAATATATATGGAACTACAAATTTAGATTATATTAAATCATCAATTGAATCTCCAAAAGGAATTCACACTTTATTAATTGATTCTGGAAGAGCTAATTATAAAGGAAAAGCCATTGATAAAATAGATGTGACTCCATCTATTGAAAATATTTTTTTCAAAACTGATCAAAATTCTAGAATCGTTATTGGTTCATTTGATGAAGAAATGGCCCTTTTACAAGAAATTTTAGATTTAGCTAAAAAATATGATAGACCTGTTGCTGTTTATGGTAGAACATACGGACAACTGGTAGATCTTATTAAAAAAATAAAATATGAAGGTCAATTTTTAAAATTACCCAAATTCATCGATTATAAAGAAGTTAACAATCACAAAAATGCTGTTGTATTAATCACTTCTACAAGTGAAAGACTGTATCAAAGATTCTTAAGAATTACAGAAAATAACGATGTATTTTTTAAATTATTAAGCACCGATACAGTAATTATGATTGCACCACCATTAAATGGTTTAGAAGTTCTTTATGCTATGACTTTAGATGAAATTGCAAGAATTACCCCTAAAGTTGTAGATATTACAGAAAATGAATATTATAGAATAAGACCTGCAAGAGAAGATATTTTCCAAACTGTTTCCAGTTTGAAACCTAAATACTTTATCCCTTTACAAGGACTTTATAGATATCTTGTGGTTGCATCTGAAATAGCAGCACTTGCTGGAGTTAATAAAAGTAATTCTATAATTTTACAAAATGGAAAAATAGCAACTTTTATTGATGGAAACTTATTTTCACAAAAAGGAACCCTAAAACAAGTTGGTGAAGTAATTATAGATGGTTTTGGAATTGGAGACATTTCTTCTGAAGTAATAAAAGAAAGAGAAACTCTTGCTCGTGATGGAATCATAACAATAACAAGTTTAGTGGAATACAAAAGTAAAAAACTTCAAGGTGATTTACAGATAAATTCTTCTGGAATTATTTCTAAAGAAAACAAAAATATAATTCATGAAATAATAACTTCTGCTTTTTATCAATCTTTTTTAGATGCAGAAAAAATAGTTTTAAAAGATTTACAAGAAAAAATTAAAAAAATAATTAAAAAGAAAATTTTCAAAATTTTTGATAAGGAACCAATCATTGTTGTGGTGTTTTATGAAATTTAAAAACAGAAATGTTGAAAAAATTTTAGAAAATAAATTTCTTTGATTTATTATCATAATTATTCACTTAGCACTAATTGTTTTTGCATTTTTAAATATCAAAGGTTTAACTACTATTTATTCATACACTATTGGTCTTTTGTTTGGAAATTTAGCATATTCTTACTTTTTAATTGTTTTTATTTTGTGCATAATAAAATTGAGTACACCTAAAATTATGTTTATTAAAAATTTCAAAATAGACTTGTTTTTAATTAGTTTATTTTTAATTTTTGTAAATATGTTTGTTTCTTTTATAGTGCTTGAAGTTGTGCAATATGAAGGCAATTTCTATTTTAGTGTGGGTGCTAATGTTTGAAATCACAATTTTCAAGAGTGATGAAATACTTTAGCTCCTGAAAAAGTAAATTCATCTTTACCAAATTTAAATCACTTGGGATTTATCAATATTTTTCTTTATTCTGTACTAAAATCCACCACTTCAGTAATAGGGGTTATTCTTGTTCCTCTTGTAGCATTTATAACTTACTTATTGGTAAAAATATTGATTTTTATGAAAAAAATGCCCAAAATTAAGAAAAATGAAAAAAATGAAGAAAAAATAGTAAAATTTAAAAAGAAAAAAATAAATCAAGAATCAACGGAGGATAAAGAAGGAATTTCAAAAGATGAAGTTAGTGTTAAGCAACATCAAGAAACTTATGACAATCAGAAAGTAATTGATGAAAATAAAGATAACCCATCTAAAAATAATTTAGACTTAAATGAGACTTTACCTTTTGAAAATCCTTTTGATTAATATATGGAAATAAAAAAAATGAGTTGAGAAGAAGCTCAAAAACACATTGAAAACGGAGTTGTTTATTTAGAATTTACAACAACTTGATGTGGAGACTGTAAAATGATGGCACCAGTGGTGCAAAAAGTTGCAGATCACTTTGATGAAAACTCAGGTTTAAAAATGATTAATGTTGATGCTGAAGAAGCACAATTATTTAGAAAAGAAGGAACTCGTTTTGAAGTTTTAAGAGTTCCTACTCACCTTGTTTTAAAAGATGGAAAAATTTTAAACAAAGGATTTGAATATTTTCCAAAAGAAGTCTTAATTGAGTGAATTGAAAACGCTCTAAAATAAGTACCTGAAGGTACTTTTTTTATTTATATTTTAGAATTTTTTTTATAAACATTTATAATTATAATTATGAAATTTTTTGAAAAACTAAAAACAAGATTATTCGGTTCAAAAGAAGATAAAGAAAAACTTAAAGAACTTGAATTAGAAAAGAAAAAAGAAAAATTAGAAAAGAAAATTGAAAAAGATTTAGAAAAGAAAATAATTAAAGAAGACAAAGTAGAAAGATACGTTGCTGGTTTAAAAAAATCCAATGTTTCTTTAACTGAAAAAATTATAAATTTACAAAATTCTTATAAAAAAATTGATGAAGAAATGTTTGAAGAATTAGAAGAAATTCTTATTATGTCTGACATTTCTTATTCGCTTGTTGAAGTGATTATTTATGAAATAAAAAAAGAAGTAAAAAGAGAAAATCTTAGTGATCCTAAATTAATAGGTGAAATTATTGCTGACAAAATTTACACAATTTATGCCAATAATTCAATAATTAACACTCAACTAAACATCGAAGAAAACCGTTTAAATATTATTTTAATGGTTGGTGTTAACGGTTCAGGAAAAACAACATCTATTTCCAAAATAGCAAAAAAATATTGTGACCAAAATAAAAAAGTTTTAGTTGCTGCTGGTGACACTTTTAGAGCTGCTGCCGTAGAACAATTATCTATTTGAGCACAAAGAGCAGGAGCGGATATTATTATGCCTAATCCAAATGAACACGATCCTGCTTCAATAGTTTATAGATCTTTAGATAAAGCGATTGCTGAAAATTATGATTTATTAATAATAGATACAGCAGGAAGGCTACAAAATAAAGTTAATTTAATGAATGAACTTGCTAAAATTAATAACATTATTCAAAAAAGAATACCGGAAGCACCTCATGAATCTTTATTAGTTATTGATGCAACTACAGGTCAAAACGGAATTTCTCAAGCTATGCACTTTAAAGAAGTAACCCCTATTTCTGGTATTGTTTTAACTAAAATGGACGGTACAAGTAAAGGTGGAATAATTCTTTCTATAAAGGAAAAACTGGATTTAGATGTTAAGTTAATTGGTCTTGGTGAAAAAATGGAAGATTTAGAAGAGTTTGATTTAGATGCGTTTATTTATGCTTTAACTAAAGACTTTATGAATAAGGAAAAGAATGAGTAATATCGAAGATAGAGATTTATTAATTAAATTATTTGATAAGTATTCTTCATTATTAACACAAAATCAAAAGCAAATTTTTCAACTTTTTTATTTTGAAGATCTTTCATTAACAGAAATTTCAGAAATTTGTGCCACAACAAGAAGTGCTGTTTTTGATTCATTAAAAAAAGCAAAAACTAAATTAACTAAATTTTATAAAGAGATAGAGAAAGGAAAAATAGATGTTTAAACCTAATATAAAAATAATAAAACATATAGAAAATAAGATAAAAAGTTTAAGAAAAATATCAAAAATATATTTTTGAGCAAACATTTCTTTTTCAGCATTAATTATTATCTTAAATATTTACTCTATAATTAGTGCTATTATCTATTTAGATTATGCTGCCACTGAGTTAGTTAAAGATAATTCAGAAATAGGAAGACACATAACTTCAAAAAGTCAATGAATTGAAATTTTAAAAACCCTTTCATATACTGCAATTTTTGTTGTATTTCTTATCACGATCTTTTTTCTAAGTTTATTTTTAGCTATATTTAAAACTTCTTTTCATTACAATCAATATAAAAAAGTCCAAAGACAATTAACTTATTTACTCATAAAATATGAATCACAAGATGAAGAATATACTATTGAACAATTTAAAAAAGAATTAGAATTAGTTGAACCTATACTAATTAACAGAAACAAAAAAAGTCTAAAAAAAGAATTAAAATCAACTCTATTGAAGAAGGTAAACTAATATGGAAATTGAAAAAAAATACAAGAAAATATATAATATTCTCTTTTCCAAAGTTTTTGTATTAAGGTTTCTTTTCTTTACATTAACTTTTGTGACTTTTATTTTGATTTTTTTAAGTTCTATGCTTACTGCTTATTTTTTAGCCGGAGTAGGAGAAAGATTTAGACCAGTATTACCTGAACAATTTACAAACAGCGAATTTAGAAATAACTATGCCATTATAATTGCTTGATTATCTGCTTCAGGTAGTTTCATAACATCTATTATTTCTTTCTTTGCAATGCAAGCAAAATACAAGAAAAATAAAAAAGCTCTTACTACTATAAAACTAGAAAAAGCTCTATATGATGCTAATCTTGGTCTGTACAAAAAAAACAAACATAAAGGAGAAATCCTTTTAAAAAGATTATTTTTAATATTAAAATGAAACTATCTAGATAGAGAAAGTGATGTGTCTTCAGAAACTATTCTTGCAAGTCAAACACATAAAAAATATGTATTAAAAAACCTAGAAAATATGGAAGAAAAGGAATTATTACAACTTGTAAATAAAACAAGAAACAAGTACAAAAGAAAATTTATAATTTCATATTATTTATTTTTAATACTTAATATTTTAGTAATAGTTATGACTTCCTTAATGATTGTATTCAACTTATACTCATTAAGATTTAATCAATTTCCTGACATAAAAGGAACAGAAAAATCAATTTATTACTTACTAGAAATAACTTTAGCATCTGCTTTAACAACCTTGCTTACTTCTATTTCTTCCTTTTTTGCTTTTGGAGAAAAAAGAGAAAAAATCAATAGTGATATCAAAGAGTTAGAAAAAAAATTAGAAGAATTTAAAACAGTGCCAATTGAAAATCTAAATGAATGAATTGAATCTATATCAAATTATGGAGAATTATTATAAAATTTAATATAATTAAAATATGTGATTACCGATAATTCAAATTATAATTTTCTTTTTATGAAATATAGCATCTGCTGCAATTTTATATAACAGAATTAAAAAACCTTATAAAACATTTAGAAAAACTCATGTATGAGGTAAAATAGAAAAATTCAATTTACTAACTTATAACACTTATGTTTTTGCTTCATTAGGTGGTTTAGTGAATGTAATTTATCAATTATTCAATAACCATTTTTCTTTATCTGTTGCTGTTTTCTTAACATTATTTTCTACTTTAATTTATATTCTTTCTGTTTCCTTTTATAGTTTAGAAATTTATGTATATTTTAAAGTAAAACAAAATCCTTTATGATTATATAAAGAAAAATAATTTTTTTATGATATATTCATTTCTTAAAAAAGCTAACATTTTACTGCTAGCTTTTTTAATTTTTATAATGAATTAAAAACAAAATTTTATTTTTTTTACTTCATTTAATAAAAAAATAAAAAATTAATTTAATTCTTCTAGAAATTTTATAAATCCAGATGTATTTAATCAATAGCTTCTTTTGTTTGTTTTTAAAATTTGAACTATTTCTTTTATTTGATTTATTATTTTTGTGTCTTTTTGTTCTTCTAATTTAGTTAAAAATTCATCAAGAAGCATATTAGAATATGTTCCATCTAAAAAAGAAATTATATATAAATTTTCATGTGGATTATCTACAGAAATATTGTAAATCAATTCTCTCATTTGTTTATCTTGAGCACCACCAGAATCTTTAAGATGCTTTGCTTCTAAAACAAAAATTTTTTCTTTGAATTTAAAAGCAAGATCCAACATTTTTCCTTGACCACCAAAATCGATTGTATAACCTAAATTTTGATTTAATAAATCAATTGTAAAATATTTTTTACTAAATTTAATTCAAGTTTTTAGATTATTTGAATCTAAAAATTCCTTTATATTATTACTTTGAGTATAACTAAATTTATTTAAGTAATAAATTAATTTCTTTTCCGCTTTATTCGATACTGCTCTTTGTGAACCTTTATCAATTAGTGCTTGAACAAAATGACGATCTTGTGTTTGTTCCACATTTCTTTTCTTTAAATACATATCTACAATTATTTTTATGGAATTAATATTTAATTCTTTATTTTTAGCACTTATATCACAAGCGGCTAAAAAACAATTAAATTCATTTTTTGTTCCGTAATAATCATTTACTAAACTTAAAAGTTCCTGATAATATTTTTGTGATTTAAATGTTTTTATATTTTTTAATGTTTTGCTAATTTGTTTATTAATTTTTAAATATTCATCTATTTTTGGATTAACTTCAGTATGTGAATATCAATTTTCTATTTTTTCTTTATTTTTCTCTAAAGAGCAAATTTCTAATAATTTTAAATTATCAATCATTTTCTATTTCCTTATAACACTCTTCCATTATTCATCTTGCTAATTTAAAATCAAGTCTCCTTCTTCTAATTCCGTCTTTTCTATTTCCTTTAAACGCTGTTAAAATTAAATCATTAGTTTTTTCTCTAATATAATTTAATCTTAAATTACACAATTCAATAAATTTTTCTTTTTTTCTTTCTTGTATATCTATTTTTATTAAACTAATATGCCTTGAAGAAGTTGATATTTTATTTTTTCAATCATAATCTATATTCTCTTTAAACGCAAACTTAATTAAGTTATTTTTATTAGTGCTATCAATAGCCCTAAGTCCTAACCACCCCTGTTGATTATTGAATTCAATATTTATTTTTTTATTAGGTTTAAATTTAAAATTAAAAAATTCTTTTAAATTTCAAACTTTTTTTTCTCCTTTATAAATATCTATTTTTGCTAAATCTTTTTCTTTTGAATCAAAACAAACAACACAAATAGGAACTTCTGTATCTACAAAAGGATTCTCTTCAATAATTGTAACTAATTTTAATTTATTAAAAAATTTAAAATTAGAATGTAAAAAAGATTCAGGAATAATTGCAACAACATAATCATTAGCTTCTAACATTTTTTCGAGAGCTATTAAATATAAATCATCATAATTATTATTTGAAAAATATTTGAAATAATCAATTTTCATTCTAGTAGCTGAATTTTTAGCTAAATATGGTGGATTTGTAACAATAATGGAATCTTTTTTATAAGGAATAAATAACAAACTATCATTAATTTCATATTCTAATTTATTATCTATATCCAAACCTATAAATTTGCAATAACCCCATTCTTTTAAAGTTGAAAAAATATCTCCATGACCAGCAAAAGGATCATAAATATTTTGTCTATTGCTTAATTTTATAAAATCTAAAACCTGTTTTTTTAATCAACTATTTTTTTGAGTAAAATATTGCCCTAAACTTTTCTTTTTATAACTTTGTGTCATAAAATAATTTTATAATAAAATTTTAAATTTGGAAATAGTTATTTGTATAAATAAGAAATTTTTCAGTTCTTTTATAAAAACATTTTTTGTATTATAATTATTTAGTAATTTTATTACAAAACAAATAGGAGTGATATGAAAAATAAAGAAAATACTCAAGTTGAACTTACAATTAAAGAAACAAAAATTAAAAAAGTTATTGGTTATGCTTCTAGAGAAAACTTCTTTATGTTTTGATTGCCTTTTATATTATTTGCATTGTTTTCAATTTTTCACGGAATAATTTATGCTGTTCTTCCTTTAGAAAGACAAAATTCATATAAAATAGCATATTCAATTATTTCAGCAATAACAATTTTAATATCTATAATTTTATTGATATTTTTTATAATTAATTTTGTTAATAATAGAAAAGCTTTAAAACAATTAGGAAAAAAAGCAGGAGATGAAGAAATTCAACTTTCATTATCTAAAAACAAATCAGTAAGAATTTCTACATTAAGTAAATATTATGCTGCATTAGATGCAATTGAGCAACTTGATAAACACGAAAGATATTTAAAATGAGCTAAGAAAAATTCAAGCTTCTTCGATTTTCTTTTTGTGTTCTAAATAAAACAAATAAAATAAAAATAAAGGAATTTCCTTTATTTCCTTAAATGAAATATAAAGTGCACCAGTGTTTTTATAACCTATTTGTATTTTATATTAATTTAATAAAATGCTTAGCATTTTATTTAGAAAGCCCCTT